>CAYGKX010000151.1:0-9052 GCA_964350225.1 uncultured Rhodospirillaceae bacterium
CGCACTCAGGGATTTCATCCAGCAGTTCATTTCCTTCCGCGAAGAAGTGATCACCCGGCGCACGGCCTACGAACTCGCCCGGGCGCGGGAACGGGCGCATGTCCTGGTCGGGCTTGCCATCGCCGTCGCCAACGTCGACGCGGTGATCAAGATGATCCGCGAGGCCCCGGATCCGCAGACCGCCAAGGAACTGCTGATGGCCACCGCCTGGCCGGCGGAGGAGGTTGCGCCGCTTGTGGAACTGATCGCGGAGCCTGACCGACAGGTGGTCGACGGCACCTACCACCTGTCCGATGCCCAGGCCAAGGCGATCCTCGACCTGCGCCTGCATCGCCTGACGGGTCTGGAGCGGGAGAAGATCGGCGCGGACCTCAAGGAAATCGTCGAGAAAATACGCGATTATCTCGACATCCTCGCGTCGCGCGAACGCGTCTTCGGGATCATGCGGGAGGAGCTGCTCGACATCAAAGAGCGCTTCGACACGCCGCGCCGGACCTCGATCGAAGAAGGCGAACTCGACCAGGACATCGAGGACCTGATCCAGCGCGAGGACATGGTCCTCACCTTCACGCACGAGGGCTACATCAAGCGGGTGCCGCTTTCGACCTACCGGGCGCAGCGCCGGGGCGGGAAGGGGCGCGCCGGGATGCGGACGCGCGACGAGGATTTTGTCGAGCAGGTCTATGTCGTCAACACCCACACGCCGGTCCTGTTCTTCTCCTCGCTGGGCCAGGTCTACAAGCTGAAAGTCTACAAGCTCCCCCTGGGCACACCTCAGGCCCGGGGCAAGGCGATGGTCAACGTTCTGCCCCTGTCCTCGGGGGAGACGATTTCAATCATCTTGCCGCTGCCGGACGAGGAGTATTGGCCGGACCTCCACATCATGCTGGCCACGGCAACGGGCAATGTCCGGCGCAACTCCCTGGCCGACTTCGTCAACGTCAAGGCGAATGGCAAGATCGCCATGAAGCTGGACGAGGGCGACCGGCTGGTCGGCGTGCAGGCCTGTTCCGAAGACCAGGACGTTCTTCTGGCGACCCGCGACGGCAAATGCATCCGCTTCCCGGTCCGCGACGTCCGGGTCTTTTCCGGCCGGACGTCGACAGGCGTGCGCGGCATCCGCCTTGCCGAAGGCGACGAAGTCATCTGGATGTCGATGCTGGCCCATGCGGCGGCGGAGAATACCGAACAGCGCGACGAGTATCTGCGCGCCGCTACGGCCGCGCGGCGGCTGGCCTCCGCCCGAGCGGCGGGGGAGGCGGCGAACCCGGAGGACGAGGCCCAGTCCGTACGGCTCAACGAGCCCGCCTTCCAGGAGCTCGCGGAGCAGGAGGAGTTCATCCTCGGTGTCACCGACGACGGTTTCGGCAAGCGCACCTCGGCCTACGAGTACCGCATCTCCGGGCGCGGCGGCAGCGGCATCGCGACGATGGACCTGTCGCGGGGCGCGAAGGAGCCCGACGCCAACATGGTCGGTGCCTTCCCGGTCGATCCGACCGACGAACTCGTCATGGTCACCAATGGCGGCCAGATCATCCGGACCCCCGTCTCCGACATCCGCATCGCCGGACGGTCGACCCGCGGCGTAACCCTGTTCCGGGTCGATGAGGACGAGAAGGTCGTCTCGGTCTCCCGCCTTGCGGAGGCGGAAGAGCCGGAGGGGGCGGAGGAGGCTGAAGAGCCGGAAGCCGCAAGCGGCGAGGGCGATGGGAATGCCGAGGGTAATGGCGGCGAAGACGGCACTTTGCCGGCGCCGCCTGCGGATCCGGAGGGGGATTAACCGTAAAGCGACCGTTTTCCGGGACTTTTGCGGCCGACCCGTTGCAATCCCCGTCCCGAGCGGCTAGGAGAATGGCGCCGCAGAGGACGGAGAGGGGCATATGTCGAAGACGCGTATCGGTGTCTATCCGGGGACGTTCGACCCAATCACCAACGGCCATGTCGACATCATCCGCAGGGCGATGCGGATCGTCGACGTGCTGATCGTCGGGGTTGCCGTGAATATCGGCAAGGGGCCGCTCTTTACCCTCGAGGAGCGGATCGCAATGGTCGATCACGAGCTGGAGGCGCTGAACGCCAAGGGCAATGGCGCCCGGGCGGAATCCCGGACTTTCGACAATCTCCTGATGCATTTCGTCGAGGAATGCGAGGCCGGGATGATCATCCGGGGCCTGCGGGCGGTCTCCGATTTCGATTACGAGTTCCAGATGGCCGGCATGAATGCCCGGCTGAATCCGAATGTCGAAATGGTCTATCTGATGGCCTCCGAGAACCAGCAGTTCATCGCGTCGCGTCTGGTCAAGGAAATCGCCTCGCTGGGCGGCGAGATCGGTAGCTTCGTGCCGAAGAACGTAGCGGAAAAGCTGCGCGAGAAGTTCGTCTGACCGCTGGGGAAGCCGATGGGCGCCGCCAAGGTTGACCCCCGAACCCCACCCCCCTATGTTCCGCCCGCCGACCGCGCCGAGCGGTCCGCATTTCCCTTTTGATGGCCCCTCGGAGGGGCCCCGGTGAGGGCGCGTAGCTCAGTTGGTAGAGCAGCTGACTTTTAATCAGCGGGTCACAGGTTCGAGTCCTGTCGCGCTCACCATTTTCATGCATGACCCGACAGTTTCCTGTCCCGACGGCCCACGCCGGGCAGGAAGGCTGCCTGCCTTGTGAGGAGATCGTCCGTGAAGATCCAGAATGTCTACTTCGTCGCCGAGGATGTCGCCGCCACCGCCGATTTCTACCAGGCGCTGGGTCTGGGCCTGAAGTTCCGGGACGGCGAGCGGTGGGCGCAGTTCGGTGCGGGCGGGACGAACTTCTCCATCTCCTCGCGGGAGGAGGCGCCGGAGGAGGCGGCGCAGACCTCGGGCGCCGTCGTTGTCTTCGAGGTCGATGACATCGAAGCGGCTTGTGCTGCGGTCGAGGCAGGTGGCGGCACGCTCGGAGGGCGCCGCGACATGGGCGACCACGGGAAGACGGCGACCTTTACGGACCCGGCCGGAAACGTCTGCCAGTTGTTCCAGCGCGCCGGGTGAGCCGTTTGCCACGCCGACCGGTCACCGGTTTCTTTCGGAATTGGTGCTGAGGCGGGGCCTGTCTTGGTCGTCTGCCAGAAGGCCGTTTTGCAACGATTCGCTGCGGGCACCGTTGACCTCTCGGGTGATGATGATTAGCTGGCGCACATCAGGCGTGCGCGTGAAATTTTAGAAATTTATCAATCATTTAGGGGTTTTACTTCCCGTTAATTCGGGGTCAAATAGGCTCGTTCAGGTGCCATTGACGGTAGCGGGTCTGTCCTTCGATTTGGGGCGTATTCGCGACCGGATCGGCACCGATCGGGAGTGGGTGCGGGTATGCGGACCATCGGCAGCTCAGGAAGGTCAGACCCAGGCGGTTCACACTTCGCCGCCTCTTCCCCACAGCGCTGTCGGCGCATCTCTCTCGAACGGAATGGCCGTTGGTTACGACGCGGCGATCCGGAAGCGTCCGTGCCACCGCGACGCGACCGATCCTCGCACGGCAGCGCAAGCTGCATTGATGCCGATGGCCTGAATACAGAGTCGACGATTTGAGTAGTGGCCGGACCCATAGACCGGCCTCCCAACTCGAAAGCCGACCTGACCGGGCGGGCATGCGACTGCCTGACTAACTCCTCTCCCCCTTGGGGTAGCATGCCCGCCCGGCATCTTTTTCCGCGACGCGATGCCGGATATACAGATGTCGAGAGGGACACCTTCTAGTGGGCCGCCGTTCCTGGCGGCTTTCAGGCATTGTTATGCAAATGGCCACTATGATCGTCCGCCTTCGGTGCCGGGCCGAGTTCGCTCGGGAAATGCCACGCATCTAGGACGCCGGCAGTAAATGGTCCGGTCGAACGGGAGAGAAGAATGATCGTCAGGTATCTGCAGGTAGGTGCTGTCGTCGCGCTTTGCGCTGGCTGTGCGTCCGATCCTGCGACGGACACGAAGGCGCCGCCGCCGCCCGGGACGCCCACGAAAGCGCCGGGTGCCCCGCCGCCCAAGGCGAACCTTCCGGCCGACGCACCGCACAAGGTGGTCTACTCGGACGAAAGCCGGATCCGTTTCCATTTCGATGATACGAAGACGACCCTCCAGCGTCTCTCGCGCCTGGCTCAGGATCACTGCGCCAAGTTCGATCGTTCGACGCAGCCGGCCGCCGTCCAGCCGATGAATTCCGGCGTCAGTCAGGCGGAATTTGCCTGCGTCGGCAATCGCTGACGCCGCGGGAACCGGTCCGCGGCCTTCGGGTCAGGCCGGTTCGACAGGGCGATAGGCGGGGGTCCAGAATTTCGCCTGGATCCGGGCGTCGATGTCGGCCGGGCTCAGGTTTGGGGCCAGGCCCTCGTCGACGGCGACTTGTGCGACCGCCTGCGCGATCTTGAAGCTGATCTTCCGGGCGTCCTCCAGCGCGGGCAGAAGCGCGCCGTTCGGGTCCGTCAGGGCAGGGGCCTCGGCGCCCAGAGCGCGGGACGCCGCCATGAACATCTTATCCGTCACCCGTGTCGCGCCGGAGGCGAGAACGCCCAGTCCCACGCCCGGGAAAATGTAGGAGTTGTTGCACTGGGCGATTGGAATGCTGTGGCCGCCCTGGTTGACCGGGGCGAACGGGCTGCCCGTCGCGACGATCGCCTTGCCGTCGGTCCAGGCGAGGATGTCCGCCGGCGTCGCTTCAACGCGCGACGTGGGATTGGAGAGCGGGAAGATAATGGGCCGGTCGTGCTTGGCGGCCAGGGCGCGCACGATCCCTTCTGTGAAGAGGCCGGGCTGACCGGAGACGCCGATCAGGGCGTCGGGTCCGACAACGCTCGCGACCTGGTCGAGGCCGATCGGCTGTCCCGGGTCCAGCCCCAGGGCCGAGATCCGGCCCGCAGGCTGGGCCAGCGGTTCCTGGAAATCCAGCAGGTTCGGCATGCCATCGTGGATCAGCCCGTAGCGGTCGACCATGAAGATGCGTTCCCGCGCCTCCGCCGGCGACAGGCCTTCGGCGACGATCGCGTCGGCCAGCTGGCTCGCGATGCCGCAGCCGGCCGCGCCCGCGCCGAGAAAGGCGAACTGCATCTCCGACAGCCGTTTGCCGACGACGTTCGCGGCGCCGAACAGGGTGCCGACGGCGACGCAGGCCGTCCCCTGGATGTCGTCGTTGAAGCAGCAAAGCTGGTCGCGGTAGCGGTCGAGGAGCGGCCCGGCATGGGTCTGGGCAAAATCCTCGAATTGGAACAACACGTTCGGAAAGCGCCGCTTCACCGTCTGCATGATTTGGTCGACGAAGTCGAAATACGCTCGTGCCGCCAGCCGATATAGAGCGGGTCGTTCAGCCGCTCCTCGTTGTTCGTCCCGACGTCGATCAGGATCGGCAGGGTCGTCGCCGGGTCGATGCCGCCGCACATGGTGTAGAGCGACAATTTGCCGATCGGGATGCCCATGCCGCCCGCACCCTGGTCGCCCAGCCCCAGAATACGCTCACCGTCCGTCGCGACGATGATCTCGACGGCGGGAATCGGCAGATGGTCGAATATCTCATCGAGCTTGTCGCGGTCGGGATAGGCGATAAACAGACCCCGGGCCTTCTGGTAGATCTCGCTGAATTGCTGGCAGGCAAGTCCGACCGTCGGCGTGTAGAGGATCGGCATCATCTCCGCGAGATGATCGATCACCAGCGCGTAAAAGAGCGTCTCCATCCGGTCCTGCAGCCCGCGCAGGAACATGTAGCGCTCAAGATCCGTATCCTGGTCCTTGTAGGCTTCGTAGGCCCGCGCGCACTGTTCTTCCAGGCTGTTGACGTGCGGGGGCAGAAGGCCCCGCAGGCCAAGGGCGTCGCGTTCGCCGTCCGAGAAGGCGGACCCCTTGTTCAGCAGGCGGTCGTCTAGGAGGGCACTGCCCCGAAGGGACGTCCGAAACGGTGCGTCGTTCGTGAAGCTGTGGGAATGGAGATTGGCCGCCATCATGTCCCCCTGTCCGGTGCGTTTCGTCGAGGATAGCGCCGACGGCGGTCGGGCTCCATTGCCTACGCGGTGCAACGGAAAAAAACCCGAGTGCCGGGGTTGAAACTCGGCAAGGCAACAGGCAGGATTCGGCCGTCCGCCAATCGATGAAGTCTTTCCGTTGTCTTTCCGTTACAAGGATTTGGCCTTGCGGCGCATCTCACTATGTCTCCTGCTTTTGTTCGGTTTCGCGCCGGCCCAGACCGCGCTCGGACAGACGCCCGGGGGCGCGCCCCCGGCGTCGACCAAGGAAACCTCCGCGACCAGAGAGGGGCAGGGGCCAAAGGGGGGGACCGGCGACAGCACCGCCGCCAAGCCGCCAGCCAGGAAGAAAAAGACCTCTTTCGTCATCGTCGTCATGGGCGACAGCCTTGCAGACGGACTGTGGGCCTCGCTCTATCGGTCCTACGTGCGGGTTCGCGGCGTTAAGGTCCTGCGGGAGACCCTGAATTCCAGCGGCTTCACCGCCTACAACTGGCAGGCAAAGCTGGAAGGGATCCTGCGAAAATACCGCTCCATCGACATTGCCGTCGTCCAGATGGGCGCCAACGACCGCCAGCGGCTGATCGCAGGCCGGGGCAATTACCCGCGCTGCGGCACCGAGGATTGGCAGCGGATCTACCAGGAACGGGTAGAGAAATTCATCAAGACGCTGACGGACCGCAAGATCCCCGTCTTCTGGGCTGGGCTGCCCATCATGCGCAAGGAGAATGTGCGGAACGCCGCCTCGATGATGAACCTGATCTTCAAGGACGCCGCCAAGGCCGGAAAGGCCACTTATATTTCCACCTGGGAAGCCACCGCGAACGAGGCCGGCGAATATGTCGATTTCGTGCGCGACGACAAGGGGCGCCGGCGCCGTTTTCGGCACCATGACGGTATTCATTCCTCCGACATCGGGTACGATCGGGTCGGAGACCTCGTAATCAGTACAATGCGCAAGGCCATCCCGGACCTGCCCGCTCCCGACAATTGAGGTAATCGGACCGACCCGCGTGACACGCTCGCCTTCGTTTCCGGTCGCCGCTTTTCTGATCGCTGCCATTACGGTCGCCGCCGTCTCGGCCGGCGCGCCGTCCATCCTGCGCGCCGCGGACCCGCCGCCGGAGGAGAAGGAAAAGACGATCGAGGAGCGTCGCGACGAGGAACGCAAACGCGAGGAGAAGATCCGGGAACGCCTGACAGATGCCCGGAAAGCATGGCGGGATATCCAGGCAGAACATCGACGCGACCTGGCGAAGAAGCCCCGTTCCGTGCGCCTGCGCGCCGCGCAACGGACGCAGCGCGACGACGCGTTCGAACGGCGCGCGCTCGCCCGGTTCCATGCGCGCCTCGCGGCCTTTGCGCGCAACAAGCGGCGCGGAGACCGCCTCGTGATCCTGCAACTCGGCGACAGCCACAGCGCCGCCGACCACCTGAGTGGTTTTCTGCGGGAGGTCTTCCAGCGCCGTTTCGGTGATGCCGGGCGGGGAATGCTCGCACCCGGAAAGCCGTTTCGCTATTATAGCCCCTATCGCGCGGAGGTGAAGCAGAGCGACGGCTGGGCCGTCGACAGCAGCCGCCGTACGGCCGATCTCGGGCCCTTCGGAATTGCCGGCTACTCGATCACCGGCCTCGAGCCGGAAGATACGATCAAACTCGACATGCGCGGGCTCCAGACCTTCGACAATGTCGAGATCGAGTATCTGACCTCGCCCAACGGGGGCAAGTTCGTCGTCGAGGTGGACGGATTCATCCTCGACGAAATCAATACCCGGTCGGGCCGCGCCGGTCCGAGGCGTTTCGTGCGCCGGGTCAAGGCCAACGCGCGCAAGCTGTCGATTCGGCCATCGGGGGATGGCAAGGTGCAGTTGCTCTCCTGGTCGGTCTACCGATCGAAGGGCGGAGTGGTCTACATCAACCACGGCGTCGCGGGAGAGACGATCAGGATTCTCGGTCGCTGGGATCCGAAGATCGCGAAATGGCAGCTCGACCGCCTCGACCCCGCACTCATCCTCGTTGCCTTCGGCACCAACGAGGGCTTCGACCACAAATTGAAGCTCGACGACTATGCCCGGGATTTCGAGGACCGGCTGACCGAATTGCGCCGCCTGGCGCCGCGGGCAACGATCGTCATCGTCGGGGCGCCGGACGCCGCCCGCCTGCCGTCCTGGTGCGGCCGCTCACGGGCGCGGCGGGAGCGATTCAAGTGTTATCCGCTTTCGAAGACAAAGGCCGCCAACTATGCCCGGCTGATCGACAAGCGCAGCCGCAGCCTGTGCCACTGGCACTCGCCGCCGACCCTGTCGGAGGTGCGCGCGATCCAGAAGCGTATCGCGCGCCGTCTCGGCCTCGTTTACTGGGACTGGTCGAAGGTCATGGGCGGCCACTGCGGGATGGATCGCTGGGCCCGCAAGGACGAGCCGCTGGCCTATGCCGACCGGGTCCATATGACCTATCGCGGCTACGATATCAGCGGTCAGGCCTTGTATGAGGAATTGATGCGGCACTACAAGGGTCGCTGAGGCACCGCGTCGCCCGGTAGGAAGGGACGCGGCGCCGGCCTCCCCACCGGCCCATTCCCCCGGGTCACCGCACAGCGCGCCGCATGCTCTTCCCGACGCTCGTCTTCCTGGTCTTTTTCCTGACGGTGCATCCGGTCAGCTGGGCGCTGATCGACCGCCCGCTGGTCCGGAAGCTGATTCTGATCGCGGCGAGCTACGTCTTCTATGCCTGGTGGGATTGGCGTTTCGCCGGCCTGTTGCTGGCCAGTACACTCATCAACTATTTCGGCGGCCTGGCGGTCGACGCGCTGCGAGGGGGGCGGGGACGGAAATGGGCCCTGGGCGTCACCGTCGCGCTGAACCTCGCGATCCTCGGCTTCTTCAAATACTACGAATTCTTCATCACCTCGCTGGGTGACGTCCTCAGGACCCTGGGGATCGAGCGCGACCTGCCGCTCTTCCAGGTGATCCTGCCGGTCGGCATCTCCTTCTTCACGTTCCAGGGCATATCCTACGTCGCCGACGTCTACCGCAAGCGCATCCCCGTCGCGCGGTCGTTTCCCGACGTCATGCTCTACATCTC
>CAYGKX010000152.1:0-6328 GCA_964350225.1 uncultured Rhodospirillaceae bacterium
GCCTCGATGGCGAGCTCCGAAAGGGTGACGTCGACCGGCGTGCCGAAGACGGTAACGGTGCCGAAGAACGACAGCTCCCCCGCCGCCGTCCGGAAGCGCAGCGGTACGAAGACATCCCCGGTCGCCGCCGGTGCCTGAGCATGCGACCGGGGCGGAGCCGCGTGTAATGCGGGAGCCGGATAGCCGCGCAGTTCTTCGAGGAGCGCCGTCAGAACCGGATCGGCGGTCAGATCGACCTGCCGCCGAAGCCGCTCCAGGATATGGGCACGCCATTCGGGCAGGTTGACGATGTTCCGGGCGACCCCGTCCGGGTGGAGGCTCAGGCGCAGGACATTCACGGGCGGCTCGAGAAGTTCGGCTGCGGCCCCCGCCATCAGAAACGCGACGGCACTGTTCGCCGCGACGAGCGACCAGTGGCGGTCGACGGCGAGCGCCGGGTAGGGCTCATGCCCTTTCAACACCTGATCGATGGCGCGACGTGCCTCGGTCATCGCCGGATCGTCCAGCGCACGTTGGGAGAAGACGGGGGCGAAACCGGCTGCGACCAGAAGGCGATTGCGCTCCCGAAGCGGGATGTCCAGCCGTTCCGCCAGATGCTCGACCATATCCCGGGACGGACGGGAGCGGCCCGTTTCCAGAAAACTGAGATGCCGGGTCGAGATATCGGCCGCACAGGCCAGGTCCAGTTGGCTCATGCGCCGCCGCTGTCGCCAGTCGCGCAATTGCGCCCCGATCGGGGTGACGTTTTCCATCATGACGGCGAGCCTACAGCCCCCGTCCGCCGACAAACAATTACCTGCCGGGTAACGAAGGCTGCCGGACAGCCGAGGGCAATCGCTTACCCGCGAGGTAATCGACCGGGCCCGCCCGGGACGATCAGGATGCGCGGTATCGGCCGACGGACGGTCGGCCGCTCAACCGCTCAATCGGAGGATCCTGACCATGCCTCACCAGACGTCCACCTTCCTGCGCCGGGTCCTGATGCTCGACGCCGTCGCCAGCGGTGCCATGGCGCTGCTTCTTGTTCTCGCAGCCGGTCCGCTGACCGAGCTTCTGGGCCTGCCCCAGGCGCTGATGCGCATCGCCGGCGCCGTGCTCCTGCCCTATGCCGCATTCGTTGCCTGGCTGGCGATGCGGGAAGCACCGTCCCGGCCGCTGGTCTGGGCCGTCGTCGCGGCAAACGCCTTATGGGCCGTTGACAGCGTCCTGATCCTGCTGCTCGGCTGGATCGCGCCGACCACCCTGGGCATCCTCTTCGTCGCCGGCCAGGCGATGGTCGTGCTGGTCTTCGCGGAGTTGCAGTATCTCGGCCTGCGGCGGACCGTTTCCCACGCCTGACCCCGGCCCGGTCCGGGGAGGGGGTCGCGGGGAGGGGGTCGCGGCGACAGCGTCGCGGCCCCTTCTTCTTACCTGTCTTCATGCGACCTCCGCGCCGGGCGCGCTGGTCGGCGGAGGGGCCCTTCCATATAGTGCGGGCCATGCCCGACCCGCAACCTGCCCCCGCCCAAGGCGCCCCGGCCGAGAATAACGTTCTCCTGGGGGCCGCCTTCATGCTGTCGGCCGGTTTGTTCTTTGCCATCATGATGGGCATCATCCGGCACCTCGCACATGACGGCGTCCACCCCTTCGAGATCGCCTTCTTCCGCAATCTCTTCGGCTTTGCCGTGATGCTGCCCTGGGTCTTCAAGGTCGGCCTCGGCGGCCTGAAGACAGAGCGCTACGGCCTCTACACGATGCGGGCGCTCACCGGGACAGCGGCGATGGTCGCCTGGTTCTGGGCGATCAGCATCCTGCCGCTGACGGAAGCCACGGCGCTCAGCTTCACCACCCCCTTCTTCGCCACCATCCTCGCCGTGCCGATCCTGCACGAGGTCGTGCGGATCCGGCGCTGGGCGGCGATCTGCATCGGTTTCGCCGGCGCCCTGGTCATCCTGCGGCCCGGCTTCCAGACGATCAGCGCCGAAGCGCTCATGGTCCTCTTCTCGGCCCTGATGATGGCCATGTCGACCATGTGCATCAAACTGCTGTCGCGGACGGAGCCGGTGAACGCGATCGTCGTCTACATGACGATCTATCTGACGCCGCTCTCGCTCATCCCGGCCCTCTTCGTCTGGGTCTGGCCGACCTGGGAGCAACTGGGCTGGCTCGCGCTCCTGGGCCTGGTCGCGACCGTCGCCCATATCTGCCTGACGCGCGCCTTCCGTCACGCCGACGCCTCGGCCGTGATGCCGTTCGATTTCTCGCGGCTGATCTTCGCCTCGCTGATCGGCTACCTGTTGTTCGATCAGGTGACGGACCTTTGGACCTGGGTCGGCTCGGCGATCATCGTCGGTGCCGCGATCTACATCGCCCATCGCGAGGCCGTCGCCGCCCGCGAACGCCGGCGCAACGCGACGCCGCCGACCGCGCCCGACCTGCCGGGCTGACCCGCGACGAATCGGACTTGCACCCGCAGGTCCATTTGCTAAGACACGCGACCGGAAGAGACTGGAAACAACGGGAGGATGTGGGGCATGGACATCAACGGACACGGGGCAATCGTCACCGGCGGCGGCTCGGGCCTGGGCGAAGCCACGGCGCGCCTTTTGGCGTCGAAAGGCGCCAAGGTCGCGATCCTGGAACTGAACATGGACGGCGCGAACCGCGTCGCCGGCGAGATCGGCGGCGTCGCGATCGAATGCGACGTGGCGGACGCGGCGAGCGCCGAGGCGGCGGTCGCCAAGGCGGTCGAGGCTGTCGGGACACCCCGGGTGGTCGTGAGCTGCGCCGGTGTCGGCCCGGCCCGGGCGATCGTCAGCCGCGAGGGCGACCCCATGCCGCTCGACGCCTTCAAGAAGATCGTCGACATCAATCTGAACGGCACCTTCAACATCCTGCGCCTGACCGCGGCGGAGATGGCGAAGTCCGAGCCGATCAACGAGGACGAGGAGCGCGGAGTGATCATCAATACCGCCTCGGTCGCTGCCTACGAGGGGCAGATCGGGCAGGTCGCCTACGCCGCGTCGAAGGCGGGCGTGAACGGCATGATGCTGCCGGCCGCGCGCGAACTCGCCCGCTACGGCATCCGCGTCATGACCATCGCGCCGGGCTATATCGAGACGCCGCTCCTGAACACCGTGCCCGAGGAATACCGGGAGAACCTGAAGAAGTCGCAGGTCTTCCCGCGCAAGCGCTTCGGCCAGCCGGAGGAATATGCCCAGCTGTGCCTCTCGATCGTCGAGAATGCGATGCTGAACGGCGACACGATCCGCCTGGACGCCGGCACGCGCATGCCGCCGAAATAGCGCACCGCACGGACCATTATCCAATGGGGCCGCCGGGCGATCCGGTGGCCCTTTTCTTATGAGAAGCCTAGAGGTCGATCCCGTAGAAGCGGGTATCGGCGCCCATCAGCGGAAAGCTTTCCGGCAGGTCGGCCCGCGGCACGAGGTAGAAGCCGTTCTTCTCGTAAAACCTGTGGGCCGCCCGGAATTCCTCGATCGTGCTGAGGAGGATGCGCCGCAGCCCGCCCTGCCGGGCATGCGCCAGGAGGATGTCGAGGAGGGCCTTTGCGATACCGGGCTCGGAACCGCGCGCATCCGCCCGGACGAACATCTTGCGCAACGCGCCGTCGCCCGCGCCAATGTCGATGAGCGCGATGACGCCGACGACCTCACCCGCCCGGTCCGCGACCCAGACCTCGCCCACGCCGTGCCGGAAGAACCCGGCCGGATCGACCAGATCCGGCTGCGCCTCCAGGGTGATCGGGACGCCGAACTCGCCGTTCTGGATACCGAGCACGAGCGCCCGGACCGCCTCGACATCCCGCCCATCGAGCGGGCGAACGCGAATGCCGGCCGTCACAGGGCCTCGCCCCGGATCAGCCGCGGCACCCTGTCGCCGACGACACCCATCGCGTGGCGCATGAAGAGCTTTTTCAGGCCCGGCATCCTGTCGACCGCCGCGAGACCCAGGTCCCGGGCCAGGCGAAGGGGCGGAAGATCGTTTGAGAACAGCCGGTTCAGGACGTCCGTGACGCCCATCAGGGCGAGATTGTCGAAGCGCCGCCAGCGTTCGTAGCGCTTGAGGAGGTCGATCGCCCCCAAATCGAGGCCCAGCCGGTGGGCGTCGACAAGGATCTCCGCGAGAGCGGCGACGTCGCGGAGCCCGAGATTGAGGCCCTGGCCGGCGATCGGATGAATCGTGTGGGCGGCGTCGCCGATCAGCGCAAATCGTGGAAGGACATAGCGCTCGGCATGCAGAAGTTGCAGCGGGTAGGACCAGCGCGGCCCGGTAATCCGGACCGCGCCGTAATAGGGTCCGAACCGGCCGGCCAGTTCCGCCGAGAAGGCCGCATCGTCGAGCGCCATGAAGTCGGCCACCGCGCCGCGCCGCTCGGTCCAGACGATCGAGGAGCGATGCCCGCCAGGATAGGGCCCACCCTCTTGAGCGTCGGTCATCGGCAGGACCGCGAACGGCCCTGCCGGCAGGAACCGCTCGTGCGCGACACCGTTATGAGGCGCCTCGTGCGCCATGGTGCAGACGATCCCCGACTGCGGATAATCCCAGCGCGTGACGCCGATCCCGGCCTCGCGCCGGAGGCGGGAGCGGGTGCCGTCGGCGGCGATCAGGAGCGACGCCCGGACGGCACGGCCGTCGGCAAGGGCCACGGTTACGCTGCCGGGGCCGGTTTCGAAGCCGGCGACCGACGCGGGCAGAAGGAGCGAGACCGGCTTCAAGGTCGCCAGGTGCCGGTATGCGGCCCATCGGATCGCCCTGTTCTCGACAATGAAACCGAAGGGATCGGCCTCGTCGAGCATTGTGTGATCGTAGTGGAGAAAGAGCCGCGAGGGACCGTCGGAGACGCGGATATCCAGGATCGGTTCGGCCTCCGGCGCGATCCCGGACCATAATCCGATGCCGTCGAGTGCGGTCTTCGACCCATGGGCGATGGCAGACGAGCGTCCGTCGAACGCGGCCGCCACCATGTCGGCGGGATCGGCGCGGTCGACCAGCGCGACGCGGACCCCGGCACCGCCCAGGGCCGCGGCCAGGGTGGCGCCCACCATGCCGCCGCCGACGATACAGACGTCTGCGCGCAGGTCGTCCCCGCGTCCCTCGGACTGTGGTTCGCGGCCGGCGGGGCCCGGGGGGCTGTCAGGATCGCGATCGTTCATCGGCATTCCATCCTCGACAGGGTGAATAGGCTTTGCCCGTTCGATAGGCAAGCCCACTCGGACCGCTCTTATTGATTAATTTTTATGCAAATCGCGATTTTGCACAAAAAATAGGCTATCGTATCGTGGTCATCGAGAAAGTGCCGAGCCACACACGGCGCGTTAACGCCTCTTCAACCTGCGGCTTCACCACACATTTTCGCGAATCCGCCCGACTTGGCACGCTTCTTGAATCTCTCGGGTCGGCACCGTTGTTCACGTGCGGCGGAGCTGGACCGTGCGCGTGCACGACAGAATAAAGGGGAAAGTCATGAAGCTTGTTATGGCCATCGTCAAACCGTTCAAGCTCGACGAGGTCCGGGAAGCCCTGACAGCCATCGGGGTCACCGGCCTGACGGTCTCCGAAGTCAAGGGCTTCGGCCGCCAGAAGGGTCACACCGAGATCTACCGGGGCGCGGCATACGCCATCAATTTCCTGCCCAAGGCGAAGATCGAGGTCGTCGGGAAGGACGACCTTGTCGAGCAGACGGTCGAGTCCGTCACCAAGACTGCCCACACCGGGAGCATCGGTGACGGCAAGGTTTTCGTTCTCGATGTCGCAGGCGCGGTCCGCATCCGCACCGGCGAGAAGAACGACGAAGCGCTTTAGGGGAGTAACGATGAAACACATGAACAAGACCACCTTCGTGCGCAACCTCTCGGTTGCCACGGCGGCGGCGTTCGGCATCCTGGTGCTGGCGCAGCCGACGATGGCGGCGGTGACGCCGGAAACGGCCTTTGTCTTCAACACCTTTTCCTTCCTGATCCACGGCGTCCTGGTCATGTTCATGGCCGCTGGCTTCGCCATGCTGGAATCGGGCCTGGTGCGGAAGAAGAACACCGCGGCGATCTGCCTGAAGAACATCTCGCTCTACGGCATTGCCGGCATCATGTTCTATCTGATCGGGTACAACATTATGTATCCGGGCGACGGCGGCTGGACCGTCCAGGGCATCATCGGCAAGTTCGCGCTGTTCTACGACTCGCCCAAGGTCGAGACGGACCTAATTGGCGCGAAGGAAAAAACCGAAGCTCTGATCACCGGTGCTCTGGGGTCGGGCTACTCCGTCATGTCCGACTGGTTCTTCCAGATGGTCTTCGTCGCGACGACCGCGTCGATCGTGTCCGGCACC
>CAYGKX010000152.1:6338-9046 GCA_964350225.1 uncultured Rhodospirillaceae bacterium
CCGAGCGCATCAAGATCTGGCCGTTCCTTATCTTCACCGCCATCCTGACCGCGATCATCTACCCGATCATCGGCAGCTGGGAGTGGGGCGGCGGCTGGCTCAATTCCGACTGGTACAAGGCGACCTTCGGCGGCGAGTTCGTCGATTTCGCCGGCTCCACCCTGGTGCATTCCACCGGCGGCTGGGCGGCCCTGGCCCGCGCCATCATGGTCGGTGCCCGGAAAGGCAAGTTCGGCCCTGACGGCAAGGTGCACCCGATGCCGGGCGCCAACCTGCCGCTCGCGACCCTCGGCACCTTCATCCTGTGGTTCGGCTGGTTCGGCTTCAACGGCGGCTCGCAGCTCGCCCTGGGGAGTGCCGCCGACGCGGCCGCGATGTCGAATGTCTACGTCAACACCAACCTGGCCGCGGCCTCCGGCGTGGTGATCGCCATGCTGCTGACCCAGACCATGTACGGCAAGGTCGACCTGACGATGGCGCTGAACGGCGCGATCGGCGGCCTGGTGGCGATCACGGCCGGACCCGACGTTTCGGCCGGCTGGAAGGCGCTTATCGTCGGCGGTGTCGGCGGTGCCCTGGTCGTCTTCGCCGTGCCGATGTTCGACAAGATGAAGATCGACGACGTCGTCGGCGCCCTGTCCGCCCACCTTGTCGCGGGCATCTGGGGCACGATCGCCTGCGGCATCTTCGTCACCGGCAACGTCCTGGCCCAGGTCATCGGTGTCGTCGCCATCGGGGTCTTCGTCTTCATCGCCAGTCTCATCGTCTGGGGCATCCTCAAGGCCATCGTCGGCCTCAGGGTCTCGGAAGAAGATGAGGACTCGGGCCTCGACATTTCCGAGGTCGGCATGGAGGCCTATCCCGAGTTCGGAGCGTCCACGGTCAAGTAACCGCGCTCCGCACAAGATGCCTCTCCGGAACTGGCGCCCGGGACGACATGTCCCGGGCGTCTTTTTGTGAGCACTCGCCATTGGTGACGGCGATCGGACCTCTCTTGCGTCGGATCGGGGTTGGCCTATTGTTGCTGCCAACAAAAGTGGCAGAAGCTGCCAGACCCAGGGAGGATCCATGAAACTCGTCATCGCCGTCATCAAACCGTCCCGCCTGGACGACGTGCGGGAGGCCTTGTCCGCCATCGGCATTACCGGCATGACCGTGACGGAAGTTCGCGGATTCGGCCGCCAGGGCGGCCACAAGGAGATCTATCGCGGCGCGGAGTACGAGGTTCACTTCGTGCCGAAGGTCCGGATCGAAACCGTCGTGTCCGACGCTTTGGCGGACCGGGTTGTCGAGACGATCAAGGACAGCGCCCACACGGGCCAGATCGGCGACGGCAAGCTGTTCGTGCTGGATGTCGCCGCCGCGCACCGCATCCGCACCGGCGAAAGCGGCGACGACGCGCTCTAGTCCGCCGCCCGGTCAGACACGGACAGCAAACACACAAATACGAAACGTAATGCGCGCCCCGGCTCGGTTGCCGAGGGCCGCGTCAGGGGGAAACCGCCATGGCCACGACACTTTCGGGTACCGACGTCTTCTTCGTCCTGATGGGGGCCATCATGGTCCTCGCCATGCATTCCGGCTTCGCCTTCCTGGAGGTCGGCACCGTCCGCAAGAAGAACCAGGTCAACGCTCTCATCAAGATCTTCTCGGACTTCGCCGTCTCGACGGTGGTCTATTTCTTCATCGGCTACATGATCGCCTATGGCGTCAGCTTCCTCGCCGACGCGAAGATGCTGACCGGCGCCGCGGAGAATTCGCCCTTCGCGAAGAGCGGCTACGACCTGGTCAAGTTCTTCTTCCTCCTGACCTTCGCCGCGGCGATCCCCGCCATCATTTCGGGCGGCATCGCCGAACGGGCGAAATTCTGGCCGCAGGTGCTCGCCTCCGCGCTGATCGTCGCGGTCTTCTACCCCTTCTTCGAGGGCATCGTCTGGAACGGCAATTTCGGCATTCAGGACTGGGTCAAGGCCACATTCGGTTTCGCCTTCCACGATTTCGCCGGCTCCATCGTCGTCCATGCCGTCGGCGGGTGGATGGCATTGGCGGCGGTGCTGCTGCTGGGCGCGCGCCGTGGCCGATACCGCAAGGACGGGTCGGTCGTCGGCATCCCGCCCTCGAACATTCCCTTCCTGGCGCTCGGCGCATGGGTGCTGACCGTCGGCTGGTTCGGCTTCAACGTCATGAGCGCGCAGAAGGTTTCGGACATCTCCGGCCTCGTCGCGGTCAATTCGCTGATGGCGATGGCTGGCGGACTGATCGCGGCCCTGGTCGCGGGGCGCAAGGATCCGGGCTTCGTCCACAACGGACCGCTCGCCGGGCTGGTCGCGGTCTGCGCCGGCTCCGACCTCATGCACCCCATCGGCGCGCTTGCGACGGGGCTGGTCGCGGGCGGCCTCTTCGTCGTGACCTTCACCCTGTGCCAGCTGCGCTGGAAGATCGACGACGTCCTGGGTGTCTGGCCACTGCACGGGCTGTGCGGCCTGTGGGGCGGGATCGCCTGCGGCATCTTCGGGCTGGAGGCCCTTGGCGGGCTGGGCGGCGTCTCCCCCCTCGGCCAGGTCGTCGGCTCGATCGCCGGTGCGGTCTATGCGCTCGTCGCCGGCGCCGTGGTCTATGGGATTTTCAAGGCGATCATGGGCATCAGGCTCACCCCTGAGGAGGAAGATGCCGGCGCGGACATGTCGATCCACCGGATCGGCGCCTAC
>CAYGKX010000153.1:0-8741 GCA_964350225.1 uncultured Rhodospirillaceae bacterium
CCTCTGCCGCCTCGATGGCGCGCTTGTAGTGGAAATGGATGTCCGCGACGATCGGGACCGTCACCTCGGGGATGATCTTCGCCAGCGCCTCGGTCGAATCCTGATCGGGGCAGGAGACCCGGACGATGTCCGCCCCCGCCACCTCAAGGGCGCGGATCTGCTTGATCGTCCCCTCGACGTCCGTCGTCTTGGTGTTGGTCATCGACTGGACGGTGATCGGCGCGCCGCCACCGACGGCCACGGGGCCGACATGGATCTGGCGGCTTTCCCGCCGATAGATGTCGCGATAGGGGCGAACGCTCATCTTGTCCCTTTCCGATGCGCGGGCGCCGGCCCGCCGTGCCGCGGGGACGCCCTCAAATTCCGGAAACAGTCTGGCAGGCCGCCTTCGACCGCTCCGTCGGCGCTAAACTAGTCACCGTCGGGTCGAGCGGCAACCGCCGTCACCGAAAGATCACGCGCGCCAGGCGTTCGATGTCCGCCGGGGCGATCGTCCGGTCGCCCGTCTCCTCGGCCGGTCGCTGCGCCCGACGGGCAGGATGGCCCACCGATCCGGCGCCAATTGGCCTAGCGTCGGTGTTCCAGAAGCGCCTTCGGGTCGAGCGAGACATTGAACACCGGCATGTTGTCCGGTCCCAGCGACTTTATCGCAACGTCGCCGACCATGATTTCCAGACCGCCGGCGTTTCCGACATTCATGATCAGACCGGCCCGTTTCGGTACGGCATAGCTGTCGCCGGCGCGCAGTACCTTCACGAAAACCACGCGGTTGTCCTTGTCCTTGATCTGGACCCAGGCATTGGCGCGGGCCTTCAGGCGGACGGTCTCGTCGCGCGGCACGGCCGCGACCTGCCGTGTGGCCGTGTCGCCAGCCGCCCGCTTGGGCGCACCGCTCGTCGTGCCGCTCTGCCCGATCGTCGGGTCCTTGGCGATGGCGCCGTCCGGCGTCGCGGTGCCATCGCGTCCGGTCAACGCGGCAGACGCGCCGGCCGAAGTGCCCGTCGACGGGACAGTGTCAGCTCCCTTGGTGCCATCCGGAGATTTTTTGGCGAGGCCGGCATCCCGGGCCTCCAGCATCCGGCCTGTTGCCGTTTCGCCCTTTCCGCCCGATGTGCCGGCGACTCGCGCGCCCGCCTTCGGCGCGGGCGGCGGCGTGGTCGTCGCGACGGCGTCGCCGGTCGCACGCGCACGGGCGGCGAGGGTGTCCTCCTCGCCCGAGTTGTAGAAATGCCAGACGCCATAGAGGGCACCGGCTGCGATCACGGCGACCGCGGCGAGGACCACGACCGGCATCCGGCCATATCGCACCGGTTCCAGAACGGACAGATTCTCGCGCTCGGGCTCGACGCCGACCTCGGCCTTGAAGCGGCGTACCATCTCCTTCGCGTCGACCCGCAGATAGGTTGCGTAGGATCGGACGAAGCCAATGGCGTAGGGGATGCCCGGAAGATCGTCGTAGGCTCCCGCCTCAAGGGCATGAAGGTAGGATTCCCTGATCCGCAGGTCCTGCGCGACAGCGTCGATGTCGAGATTTCGCGCTTCCCGCGACGCGCGCAATTCCGCGCCGACATCCATATGCGGGCCTGGGGCGATTCGTTCCGCGGAGATGTCGTTGTCCCCGTCGATGAACAGATAGTCCTTCCCAGCTTCGATCATCTTTGTCCGGCTGCCCCTTTCCAGGTTCTTCGACGTCCGCTTCCCCCGGACGTCATGCCCAGTCGTGCGGATCGTCCGCACGCCTGCCTCACCGCCGGATTAGCGTCAAAGTCGGTCAGCCGCGTTTCGCGTCAGGGAGTAGCTGCGATCGTCCGAAATTGACGACTCCGCACATCGCACCACCCTCGCATCGCCGGATCTGGTTGGGCGACGCCGCCGGCCGATCGGCCGGCTGACGGTGCGAACCGAACGGTGTGATGCCCGCTGCTTGGGCCAGACCGGTCGGTCGATTGGATAACAGCCCCCCAAGACGGCGCCGCTCTGCTCGCTCCCCGGCACCGTAAGGTGAATAAAGAAGTATCAAGTCTTTCGTTGCACCGCAACGCTTTCCGCCCAAAATCGGGCAAAAATATCTATTTTGCAAATGTTTAATCGTAGTGACACATTTTACAACGCGACGTTGTGGTCGCGGGCGAACGCAACAAGTTTCTGCCGCAAGGAATGGTCCGCCGCGCTGGACAGACTGGACAAATAGTCGGCCAGTTTCGGCAGATGCAGGCTGCGCACCGTCTCCTTGACCGGGCCGACCGAGGGAGCGGCCATTGAAAGCCGCCGGAAACCGAGACCGATCAGGGCCATTGCCTCGACGGGGTTGCCGGCCATTTCGCCGCACAGGGACAGGCGCGTCCCGGCGCCGCCGCGGGCCGCGTTGCAGGCATCTGCGACCGACCGCAAGAGCGACACCACCGGTGGGGCCAGCGAATCGTAGCGTTGGGACAGTCGCGGATTGCCCCGGTCGCTGGCGAACAGGAACTGCAGAAGGTCGTTGCTGCCGACTGAGATGAAGTCGGCCATCTCCGCCAGTTGCGGCAACTGGAAGACGAGAGCCGGCACCTCCAGCATGACGCCGACCTCGACACGCGTCGGTTGTTCGCGCCCGCGCTCCGCCGCCCGGGCCAGTTCCATGCCGAGAAGCCGGCGCGCGGCGACGAACTCGGCAATCTCGGCGACCATGGGGAACATCACCTGAAGCTCGCGACCGGCGGAGGCAGCGATCAGCGCGCGCAGCTGCTGGCGCAAAATGGCCGGCCGGTCGAGTGCGATCCGGATCGCGCGCCAGCCCATGGCCGGGTTCTCCTCCCCGCCGTCTTCGACATAGGGCAGCAGCTTGTCGCCGCCGATATCGAGGGTGCGGAAGACAACCGGCTTGCCGCGCGCATGTTCGAGGATGCGACGATACAGGTCGGTCTGCTCCTCGACGTTGGGAAAGTCCGGCCGGACCATGAAGGGGATCTCCGTCCGGTACAGGCCGACGCCCTCCGCCCCGGTATCCTCAAGGTGCGACAGGTCGACCAGGAGCCCCGCGTTGATCTGGAGATGGATGTCGGTGCCGTCGAGGGTCGTCGCCGGCAGGTCGCGCAAGGCGAGATAGGCGGCGGGCCGGCGGCTCCGGGCGCGGACGCTGTCGAGGAAGCTGGTCTGAACGTCGTCGCCCGGCCGGATGAAGACCTGCGCGTTGTCGCCGTCGACGATGACCGGGTCGCCGGGTTCCACCCGCTCCAGGATTTCCTTCACGCGGCCGACGACAGGTATGTCGAGGGCCCGGGCGACGATCGCGACATGGCTCGTCGGCGAGCCCTCCGCCAACACCAGTCCGCGGAGGCGGGAACGGTCGTAGTCGAGGAGTTCCGCCGGGCCCATCGACTGCGCGACGACGATCATATGGGGCGGCAATTCGCCGTTCAGCGCCTTGCCCGCTTCTTCGTTCGCGGTACCGGCAAGGTGCGACATCAGCCGGTTGGCGAGGTCCTCGAAATCGGCGACACGCTCCCGCAGGTAGGGGTCCTTCACCTGCGCCATGCGCGCGTTGGTCTCGTTCTGCACCTTCTGGACGGCGGCCTCGGCCGTCAGCCCGCCCCCGATCGCCTCCCGGATGCGGCCCAGCCAGCCCCGGTCTTCGGCAATCAGGCGGTAGGTCTCGAGAACGTCGCGATGCTCGCCCTTGCCGGCGAGCGCCTTGTCCTCGAGGAGCGCATCGAGCGCGGAATGCATGCCCTCCAGCGCCGCGTTCAGCCGTTCGAGCTCGAGCGGTATGTCCTCGGCGATCACCTTGTGTACGACCGGCCGGCTGCGGTGCAGGACCGCGACGCCCAGCGCGGGCCCACCGTTCAGGCGGACACCGTCGAGACGCAGCGGCAGGAGGGCGTTGCCGTCGGCCTGCCGCAGTTCCTCCGCGCTGACAAGTTGCGCGCCCGAAACCATTTCCGCCGCGACCATGGCGATGGTCTGAAGGGTCTCGACCTCGTCATCCGTGTAATGGCGCTGGGTGCGGTTCTGCACCGCGACGACGCCGATCACCTTGCCACTGCGCAGGATCGGCACGCCCATCATCGAATGGTATTCTTCTTCGCCCGTTTCCGGGCGATAGGCGAAGGAGGGGTGCGCCCGTGCGTCGGCCAGCGCCACGGCCCGCGCCCGGGCTGCGATATCGCCGATGACACCTTCGCCGACCCGCAGCCGCGTCTGGTGGACGGCCTGGGGGTTCAGGCCCTGGGTGGCGAACAACTCCAGCACGTCGCCGGCCCGGCGCAGGTAGATCGAGCAGACCTCGGCGACCATGGTCGTCGCGATCAGGCGCACGATCTCGTCCAGCCGCTGCTCTGCCGTCCCCGGCCCGGCCATGACACCGCGCATCCGGCGCAACAGCAGGCGCGTGTCAGACGAACCCGGCGTCTGCGGGTTCGCCAGCCCCTGCGGGGTCGCAGCCGATTTGCTGGGAATCTGCGTCATCGCCAGCCCGTGCGGGCGCTCCTCCTGGCCAGATGTCGCGGCGCCGCTCCCAATGCGTGCCGCAAGGGGCCGGTCGGGCGATTTCGCCCTCCGGCCGCTCGTCTCACTATAGCATACGGGCCAGGGCGCAAGGCCGCGCCCGGCCGGGGGTCAATCGGCGTCCAGGCCGTAAGCCGTGTGCAGCGCGCGGAGTGCGAGCTCGGTATATTCCTCGGAAATCAGCACGCTGACTTTGATCTCGGATGTGGAAATGACTTGGATATTGATGCCCTTCTCGGCAAGCGTGCTGAACATCTTTTGCGCGACGCCGGCGTGGCTGCGCATGCCGACGCCGATGACGGAGACTTTCACGACCGACGGATCGCTCTGCACTTCCTTGTAGCCCAGACTTTCCTTTGCGGCGCGCAGGGCGTCCAGCGCCCGGTCCATGTCGCCGCGCGGCACGGTGAAGGTCAGGTCGGTCGTCTGGCCGTCCTCCGACACATTCTGCACGATCATGTCGACGTTGATATTGGCGTCGGACAGGGGTCCGAAGATCGCCGCGGCCACACCGGGGCGGTCGGCGACCTTCATCAGGGTGATCTTCGCTTCATCGCGGCTATAGGTAATGCCGCTGACGATTTCCTTTTCCACGATCTCTTCCTCGTCGACGACCAGGGTTCCGGGGATGTCCTCGAAACTGGACAGCACATGAATGCGGACATGATGCTTCATGCCCATCTCGACGGCGCGGGTCTGCAGGACCTTGGCGCCGAGGGATGCGCTTTCCAGCATCTCTTCGTAGGTAATCTTCGACAGCTTGCGCGCGCGCGGGACGATGCGCGGGTCGCAGGTATAGACGCCGTCCACATCGGTATAGATGTCGCAGCGGTCGGCGTGAAGCGCGGCGGCGAGCGCCACCGCCGACGTGTCGGAGCCGCCGCGGCCCAGGGTTGTGATGCGTCCTTCCGGGCTCAGACCCTGGAAACCAGGAACGACCGCGACCGTTCCCGCCGCCATGTCCGCCGCCAGCGCATCCGTGTCGATCGTCTCGATCCGCGCCTTGGAATAGACGTTGTCGGTATGGACGGGCAGCTGCCAGCCGGTCCAGGATCGCGCGGGTACGCCGAGTTCCTGAAGCGCCATCGACAACAGGCCGATCGTGACCTGTTCGCCGGTCGAGACCACGACGTCATATTCTCGCGGGTCGATCCGGCTGCCGAATTCCCGGGTCCAGCCGACGAGCTGGTCGGTCGTTCCGGCCATGGCCGAGACCACGACTGCAACCTCGTTGCCCGCCTCGACCTCGCGTTTGACCTTGGTCGCGACATTTCGGATGCGGTCGACGTTGGCGACGGACGTGCCGCCGAATTTTTGAACGATTCGCGCCATGGCTTGCCTGAACGCCGGCGGAAGCCGGCGATTGCGGTTTCTCGGGCGCCCCACGCGCCCGGCGGGTGGCCCGCCGGCCGAACGCGGAACCGGCGCGTCGCGGTCGGTCGACGCGCCCTGCGGCTCTGCGTTGCTTGCGGGGCGGCGTATACATACTTACTAACGGCAATAGGCGCAACACGACCGACAGACCCATGACGACGCGAAAATCCACCTCCATTCCGGCCGCTCCGGACGCATCCTCCGTCGACCCGCGGGAGGTGGAGGCTTTCTCGCGCATGGCCGCCGAATGGTGGGATCCGGCGGGCAAGTTCCGGCCGCTCCACAAGATGAACCCGATCCGCGTCGGCTACGTTCGCGACGCGCTGTGCACGCATTTCGGGCGCGACCCGGCAGGGGCCCGGCCGCTCGATGGATTGCGCATCCTCGATATCGGCTGCGGGGGCGGTCTTCTCAGCGAGCCGCTGGCCCGGCTCGGCGCGACCGTCGTCGGGGTCGATGCGTCGGAGCGCAACATCGGCGTCGCCCGGACTCATGCGGAGGAGGGCGACCTCGACATCGACTACCGCCATACGACGGCCGAGGCGCTCGCCGACGCCGGCGAGACGTTCGACGCCGTTGTCAGCCTGGAGGTTGTCGAACATGTCGCCGATCTCGATGGCTTCCTTGCCGCCTGCTGCCGCCTCCTGACGCCCGGCAGCGTCCTCGTCCTGTCCACCCTCAATCGGACGGGGCGATCCTTCGCAATGGCAATCGTGGGGGCGGAATACGTCCTCCGCTGGCTGCCGCGCGGCACCCACGACTGGCGCAAGTTCCGCCGGCCGTCAGAGCTTGCGGCCTCCCTCCGCCGCGCCGGCGCCCGCGTCACTCACCTCGACGGCCTGACGTTCAATCCGCTCAGCGACAAGTGGTCCGTGACCCGGGATCTCGGCGTGAACTACGTCGCTGTCGCGGTGCCGGACCCGGGCGGCGTCTGACTTTTCTCACGCGCCGGTGCTCCCCGTTCCCGCTTCCAGACCCAGAATAGAGACATGACGGAAACCCTGCTCGACGCCCGCGACCTGAGATGTCCCTTGCCCGTGCTCAAGGCACGGCGGGCCATGAAGCCGCTGGCCGCGGGCGACGTGTTGGTCGTCCGGGCAACCGATCCCGGCGCACCGGCAGATTTCGTGCATTTCTGCGAGGCGACCGGCTACGATCTCCTGTCGAGCGAGACAGAGGACGAGGTCTTCGTCATCCGAATTCGCAAGACGGCTGCATGAAACCAGGGCGCGCGGTTGGCACGCCCCTTTGAGCAGTCGGGAACAGCCGGGGGGACACGTGAAATGACAGGCGCATGAACCCGCAGGGGCTCGTCGGTATCGCGGCGATCCTCCTTCTGTGCTGGGCCGTGTCGGAGGACCGGCGTCGGGCATTTCATCCGGCTGCCGGCCGTCTGATCTGCGTCGGCCTTGTGGTCCACGTCGGTCTCGCGCTCCTGCTTCTCAAGCTGCCCGAGGCGCGAGAGGTGTTCCTCTGGCTGAACCATGTCGTCAGCGCGGTCGACCGCGCGACGATGGCCGGAACCAGTTTCGTCTTCGGCTACCTCGGAGGCGGCCCACCGCCTTTTGAGGCCAGGGACGGTTTCTCGATCGGCGTCCTGGCCTTCCGATTCCTGCCGCTCCTCCTGGTTGTCAGTGCGATTTCGGCCGTCCTCTTCCACTGGCGCGTGCTGCCGGCCATTGTCTGGGTCTTCACCTTTCTCCTCGAACGCTCTCTCGGTGTGCGCGGCGCACTGGGGCTTAGCGCGGCGGCGAATGTTTTCGTCGGCATGCTCGAGGCCCCCCTTCTCGTCCGCCCCTACCTCGAGAAGATGCGGCGGGCGGAGCTCTTCGCCATGATGACCGTCGGCATGGCGACCGTCGCCGGTACGGTCATGGTCCTCTACGCGACGATCCTGTCGCCTTCGGTGCCCGGTGCCCTTGGCCATATCCTGACGGCCTCCGTCCTCAACGTGCCCGCGGCCATGATCGTCTGCGCGCTCCTGGTCCCCTTTGCCCACGAACCGGCGACCGAGGGTGCCCTCGTGGCCGAGGATCCGGCCAGCAACACGATGGAGGCGCTTGTGCGGGGGGTGTCGGACGGCATTGTCCTGCTCATCAATGTCGTCGCGATGCTGCTGGTCTTCGTCGCTCTCGTGGCGCTCCTGAACGGGGCCGTCGGCCTGCTACCGGATGTCGGCGGCCGGCCGCTCAGTCTGGAGCGGGTACTCGGCTGGCTCCTGGCGCCGCTGGCCTGGGCCATCGGGATCGGCTGGGGAGACGCGGGGACGGCGGGGCAACTGCTGGGCACCAAGATCGTTCTCAACGAGCTGAAGGCCTATCTCGACCTCACCGCCCTGCCGGAGACGGCGATCGCCGAACGCAGCCGGTTGATCCTCGTCTACGCCATGTGCGGTTTCGCCAACCTGGGGTCGCTCGGCATCATGATCGGCGGCCTCGCGGCCCTCGCCCCCGGCCGGCGGGCCGAAATTGCAAAGATGGGCGCCAAGTCGATCGCGGCGGGCCTCATGTCGACCAGCCTGACCGCGTCCATCGTTGGACTGATGATCTGAGCGCAGGGCCCCCGGACCGCCAGTTCCCCTGCCCGCCAGTTCCCCGGCCTGTCTACTCACCCGCCGCGGGGACGCCCTCGGACGGCGTCTTCGCCGGGGCCGCCTCCGGTTTCTTGTCGTGGACGAAGAGGGTCATCAGCGGCGGGATGATCAGGAGGGTCAGGACGGCGGAAAGGGCGAGGCCGCCCAGCACCACCGAGCCCAGCCCGCGATAGAGCTCCGACCCCGCACCCGGGAAGACGACCAGCGGCGTCGTGCCCCCGATGCTCGTCAGGGTCGCCATCAGATCGTCGACACTCGGCCAGTCCGCTCTCGCGCCGGGGCGCGGGAA
>CAYGKX010000153.1:8751-9003 GCA_964350225.1 uncultured Rhodospirillaceae bacterium
CCAGCGGCGTCATGCCCCCGATGCTCGTCAGAGTCGACATGAAGATCGGCCGGATACGGGTGCGGGTCGATTCCTTGATGGCGTCGGCGACCTTCATGCCGGCCAGTCGGATATTCTGCAGCGCCTGGTGGACCAGGAGGATGGCGTTGTTGACGACCGTGCCGATCAGGATGACGAAACCCAGCAGGGTCAGCATGTCCAGCGGCTGCGGAATGCCGGATTCGTTCAGGAGCGCGAGGCCCAGCACGCCGC
>CAYGKX010000154.1:0-9001 GCA_964350225.1 uncultured Rhodospirillaceae bacterium
CTGAAATGGCTCGAGCGGCGGCTCTTCAGCTGGCGCCCGCGCGTGGCGATATGAGGCACGCAGCATGACGGACGGCAGCATCCGGATCCGCAACCTGACGAAATCCTTCCCGGCCCGGGAGCGGGACGGTCAGCCGCTGCAGGTCATCCGGAATATCGACGTCGACATCGGCGACCACGAATTCCTCTGCATCCTCGGCCCGTCGGGCTACGGCAAGTCGACCCTCCTCAACATCCTGTCCGGTCTCGCTCGCGACTATGCCGGCGACATCAGCTTCGACGGCACGACGGTTGCGCCGGGACGCCGTCCGGTGCGGATCAGCTATCTCTTCCAGGAAGACCGCCTGCTGCCCTGGCGGACGGTGGAGCGGAACATCGACTTCGTTCTCGATACCTGCAAGGTCCCGAAAGGGGAGCGGGCGGCGCTCAAGGATCGCTATTTCGGCCTCGTCGGGCTGAGCGACTTCCGCGGCCACTATCCGCATCAGCTGTCCGGCGGCATGCGCCAGCGGCTTGCGCTTGTCCGCGCGCTCTGCGTCGAGCCGAAGATCCTGCTGATGGACGAACCTTTCAGCGGGCTCGACGAACTGAAGGCCCGCCGGCTCCGGGTCGATCTCCTGCGTGTCTGGCGGGAGACCCGCAAGACCATCGTCTTCGTCACGCACAACGCCTACGAGGCGTCGTTCCTGGCCGATCGGATCCTGGTCATGAGCAAGGGCGTGATCGCCGAGGAGATCAAGGTCGATGTCCCGCGGCCCCGCGACTACGACGACCCGGAGGTCTTCAAGGTCAATCAGAAGGTCGTGAAAGTCTTCCTCAGCGTCGCCGAAGGCGGCGCCGCCTCCACACCCGACGAGGCGGTCGAGCCCGCGGAGGACGACCCCGATGCCTTCGTCCGCGAATTCGGCATCAAGGGTGTTCAGTCTTAAGGCCCGCGGCCGGCCCTGACGGCCGCACAACACGGATTGGGAGAGCATCATGAACGCGTCGAAAAGAGGTCTTCTCTATGGTCTGGGCGCCGGCGCCCTGACCATCGCCCTGGCGGCGGCCGCTCCGGCCCAGGCGCAGACCACGCTAATGCTGGGCGACCTTGCGCAGTCGCTGAACGGCATCGCTTCCAACGTCATGATCCAGCAGGGCTTCGACAAGAAGCACGGGATCGACGTCGAATACCGGACCTATCCGACCCTCGACGGGCTCTTCACCGCGATTCGGGGCAAGCAGGTCGATGTCGGCTTCGGCGGCTGGACGGCATTCGCCCAGTTCCGCAGCAAGGGCTTCCCGGTGACGATGATCTTCCCGGTCGGTACCGGCGTGACGCTCGACGTCATTGCGCCGCCGGACGCGACCTTCAAGTCGCTTGGCGATCTCAAGGGCAAGCGGGTCGGGTCCTATGCCGGGGCCGCCGGCACCGCCACCGTCCTCTATCGTGTCCTGGCCAAGAAATTCTACGGCTATGATCCGGTGGCGAGCCGCAACATGCAGTATGCCGGCCCGGGTCTGATGCCGACCCTCGTCGCCCGTGGCGACGTGCAGGCGGCGCTCTTGTTCGATCCGCTGGCGGCCAAGGCCGTTGCATCGGGCAAGTTCCGCTCGATCGCCAATCTCGCGGACGTCTACAAGGAGAAGGTCGGAGACGACTTCCTGTGGATCGGCATGGCGTCGAACGACGACTACATCGCCAAGAACCCGAAGGCGCTCGAGAGCTTCGTCAAGGCGTGGATCGACGCGGTCGCGTACGTGAAGTCGCACCCCGAGGTCTATGTCGCCTACGGCAAGAAACTGAAGCTGGACGACAAGGGCATCGAGCTGCTGCGCAACCGGGTCAATGCCGACTACACGACAGTCTGGAACGACGAGCGGATCGCGGCCCTCAAGAAGTTCGCCAAGATGGCCAACGAGGTCATGGGCGGCGGATATCTCGACACAATCCCCGAGAAGGCGTTCACGACCCGCTTCGTTCCCAAGGACTACACGCCGGCCAAATAGCGCCGGGCAAGAGGAGCACCAGGATGCGTGAGCTGATCGCCCTAGAGGCGTTCCCGAAGCCAAAGTTCCGGTATTCGCCCTGTGTGAAGACCGGCCCCTTCTATGAGATTTCCGGCATGATCGCGCTCGATCCCATTGCCGGGACGCTCGTCGAAGGCGGGCCCGAGGCGGAAACGGCGCGCATCCTGGAAACCCTGGGCGCCGGTCTCGCGGAGCTGGGGATGACCTGGGACAACGTCGTCTCAGCCCGGATCTTCACGACCCGGTTCGAGGACTTCCCGGCGATCAACCGCGCCTGGGAAGGCGTCTTCACGGCGGACGTGGCGCCGCCCGCGCGAACCGCGGTCGGCGTTTCCGCTCTGCCGCTCGGCGCCACCGTTGAAATGGAATTCAGACTGTATCGGGCCGAGGCCTGACCGCGGCATGGGGCAGGGCGCCCCGCCGCAATCGAAAGGAGACTGGAGATGAGTGAAGGAAAGATCGTCGCCGGCTATCTGGCACCGCATCCGCCCCATCTGGTCTATGGCGAGAACCCGCCGCAGAACGAGCCGAAGTCCAAGGGCGGCTGGGAGCAGCTTCGCTGGGCCTACGAGCGCGCCCGGGCCAGCCTCGACGAACTGAAGCCCGACGTGCTGCTGGTTCATTCTCCGCACTGGATGACCCAGCTCGGCCACCACTTTTTGGGTGTGCGGCATCTGAGCGGTAAGTCGGTCGATCCGATCTTCCCGAACCTGTTCCGCTACGACTTCGAGCTCGAGGTCGACGTGGAACTGGCGGAAGCCTGCTGCGAGGAAGCGCGCGATGCCGGCCTCGTCGCCAAGATGATGCGGAACCCGAACTTCCGGGTGGACTACGGGACCATCACGACCCTCCACATGATCCGTCCCCAGTGGGACATCCCGATCGTCGGCATCTCGGCGAACAATTCGCCCTACTACCTGAATACCGAGGAAGGTCTGGGCGAGATGGATCTCCTGGGCAAGGCGACCGCCCGGGCCATCGAGAAGACCGGCCGGCGCGCCGTGGTGCTCGCCTCCAACACGCTCTGCCACTACCACTTCCACGAGGAGCCGGAAGTGCCGGAGGACATGTCCAAGGAGCATCCGCAGGATTACGACGGCTACCTCTGGGACATGCGGATCATCGACATGCTGCGCAAGGGCGAGACCAAGAAGGTCTTCGAGGTCCTGCCGCAATTCATCGACGAGGCTTTCGCCGAGGTGAAGTCCGGCGCATTCACCTGGATGTTCGCCGCGATGGGTTATCCGGAGATGCCGGGCGAACTGCACGGCTACGGCACCGTTATCGGTACCGGCAATGCCGTCATGGAATGGAACATGGAGAAAGCCGGGCGACAGGCCGCTGCCTGATTTCCCATGGCCGGGGGGCGGCCTGCGGTGTGCGCGCACCTCCGGCCTGACTCCATTTTCCAATCCCGCCAAACCGACAAAGATTGAGCGAGACCCAAAATGCCTGTCGTTTCTGCGTTTCTTGTTCCCGGAAATCCGCTGCCATACCTGCGCCCGGAGAACGGCCCATGGGTCGGTCTCAATGAAGGCTACAAAGCGGCCGGTGCGGCGCTTGCGGCGTCCGAACCCGACGTGATCCTGGTCTACTCGACCCAGTGGATCGCGGTGCTCGACGAACTCTGGCAGACCCGGCCACACCTCGAGGGGCTGCATGTCGATGAGAACTGGTACGAATATGGCGACCTGCCGTTCGACATGACCATCGACACCGAACTGGCGGAAGCCTGTGTCGCGGGATCGAAAGAGGCCGGGGTCAGTGCCAAGGGGGTCAATTACGACGGCTTCCCGATCGATACCGGGACAATCGTCATGGCCAACTACCTGAACCCCGACAAGAAGCTTCCGGTGGTCGTGGCCTCCAACAACCTCTACCACGACCCCGATACGACGGCGAAGCTCGCCGCGATGGCTGTCGGCAAAGCGGACGCGCAGGGGAAGAAGGTGGCACTCGTCGGTGTCGGCGGGCTTTCCGGGACGATCTTCCGTCAGGAGATCGATATCGCCGAAGATCACATTGCTTCCGATTCCGACAACGAATGGAACCGGAAGTTCCTGTCGGTCCTTGAGAGCGGCGATGCTTCGGCGATCGCCGAGGCGGCTCCCGCCTACGCCCAGGAAGCCAAGGTCGACATGGGCGGCAAGCACCTGTCCTGGGTCATGGGCGGCCTGAACGGCAACCTCAAGGGCGCAACCGTTCATGCCTACGGGCCGACCTACGGCAGCGGCGCCGCGGTGGTCGAATTCTCGGTGAGCTAGCTGCAGGACTTCGATGGTCCTGTAACCGGACCACGGGATGTAGCCCGCCCCGCAGCAGCAAATTGCCGGTCGCGCACTCCTCGGACAGTTGTGCGGCCGGCAGGTCCCGACCTGGCACGCGTCCGAGCCGAGCCGGCGCCGTCGTCAGCCGGGCCGGATTGGGGCCGGCGAATTCGGCCGCGCCCGTCATTATGCAATCTTGGATCCACGGATCCCCGGCATAGCTATGCGATGGGTTCGCCGCGCGTGCCGAGGCGCTGCCGGACCGTCGAGAGTAGGCGCAATCGCTTCACGAGTAGCCTCGCGTTCGACAACAGCTTCCCGAATGCTCCGGCCCCACTCTTTAGACCGGCAAGGGCCGTCTCCGGTATTTCTGCCGCGTGGCTCCTCGGTCTGAATGGCCGATCGTCGCTCGAGGCAATGAATTCACCTGTTTGACATTGGACAAGCGTATCAAATAATACTGACCGTCCGTTCGTTCATTTAGCCGCTTGCCGGGAGTTGTCATGCGCCATACCGCTTCCCTTCGACCGCGAACGGCCCAGACGACGTGACGCGCAGGCGCTCTCATCCGCCGGCGATTGTCGCGGCAAGTCAGATCGCTCCAGGTCGATTTCCGACCTTGGACGGATTGCAGCTCATGGAGCGTATCCTTCAGCAGTTCCTGATCGAATGGCCGGATCTGTCCCCCGATATGATCGATGGCCTTCTGGCACCGCCCGCCTTCATCGCCGGAGCCGGCGGTACCAATACGTATATCCATCAGAAACTCGCGGGGAGGCTGGGGCTGCGCCCCCAGTTCGCCGAGACCCTGAATGCCGGCGCGACCTATGGCGCGATGGTCTCGCGCGCGGTTCTGGCAATCGAGGCCGGATTGTGCAACGCCGTATTGTGCGTTGGGGTCGGCAAGTTTCCCTCTGTTCATGCCGACGGCGCGGCGATTTCCACATTGGTGGGCGACCCGGAGTTCGAGCTCTGCTACGGCGTCTCGATTCCGGCCAACTATGCCATGATCGCCCAGCGTTTCATGCACGAAACGGGTTTGACGCGAGACCAGCTCAGCGCGGTCGCGGTAAGTGCGCGCGAATGGGCGCTCAGAAATCCCGATGCCTATATGCATGACAGGGGAGCCTTGACGGCGGCGGACGTTGCCTCCTCGCGCCCGATCGCCACCCCGCTCCTCAGGTTCGACTGTTCCGTTCCCTGCGAAGGGGGCGGTGCGATCCTTATTGCTCGCGGAGACAGTATCGATGTGGGCGCGAAGCCTGCGGCCTTCATCGCAGGAATCGGGGAGACCCATTATCATGCGCCCATCAGTGAATTGTCGGACCCCACCGTTACCGGCTTGGCGGCATGCGCGGACCAAGCCTTTGAGAGGTCTGGTCTGACCCCAAAGCAGATCGACATCGCCCAGCTCTATGACGCCTTTTCCATTACCCCGATACTGCAACTTGAGGAGTTCGGACTCGTCGAGCGCGGCGCCGGTGGTTCCTTCTACGATAGCGGCGAAACCGGGCCTGGCGGGACTTTGCCCGTCAATACCTTCGGTGGCCTGATGTCGTTTGGCCATACGGGCGACGCGTCGGGCATGTCCTTCTTCGTCGAAGCGGCACAGCAGGTCATGGGACTCGCCGGCGGGCGTCAGATCGACGCTGTCGAGACCGCGTTGGTGCACACCTATGGAGGGATTCTGACCGACAATGTCACGGTTATCCTTAGACGCGAGCCGTAGAATACGGCCAACGCCGTTTGCAACGGAGATCAGCCGGCCCTATTGGAACGCCGCGCGCGAAGGCGTGCTCCGCCTTCAACGGTGTCGGTCTTGTCAGACTGCGATCCACTATCCCAGACGTTGGTGCCCCAAATGCTGGTCCACCGATCTCGAACATTTCGACGCGCGCGGCACCGGCGTCGTCGTCACCTTTACAATCGTGCACGAATCGCCGTTTGAGGCCTTCGATGCCCACACCCCCTATGTGTTGGCTGTCGTCCAGCTTCAAGAGGGGCCGACCATGCTCTCGAACATCGTCGGGCCGGACGCGTTCGAAGTCGCGATCGGAGATCCCGTCGAGGTCCGCTTCGAAAAGCGCAACGGGTGGACAGTGGTTCCGCAGTTCCAACGCACGGCGATGCGCGACGAAGGCTGAGGCTCGCCGTCGGACGCCTGAAAGCCTGGAGAACCCCTTCGCTGATCAGTACCCGTCTTGACAACAATCCTTCCGTTGATATGGTTTTACTGAACGAACAGTCGGTCAGGGATTGTTGAGGCATTCTCCGCTCGGGCGGCGCCGAATCCCGTAACGACGGTTGACGCGTACCAGAACGGACCGGGAGGCCGTGGTCGGTATGGGATTGCCCGATGAGTAGACCAAAGCTGTACATGTATTCCATTTCGCCGTCCTGCCAGCGCGTGTTCGCCACGTTCGCCAACAAGGGCGTCGACTATGACAGCGTGGATATCGATATCAGCGAACGCGCGCGCCCCGACGGTTTCGAGAAAATATCTCCCTTCGGCAAAGTGCCTCTGCTGTTGCACGACGGTCATGCGATCGTCGAGTCGGCGAACATCATTCAATATATCGACGAGGTCTGGCCGGATCCTCCCATGATGCCCGACGATCCATTGGATCGTGCATACGCACGCCAATGGATTCAGTATGCCGACCGCGAGCTGTTCAATCGGGATGCGCAGTTCGTGCATGTCGAGACGGAGCGTCGGCGGAAGCTGGAAATCTGCGGCGACCTCTTCGATGCGCTGGCACATCTGGACAGGGAACTGGAAGGGAAGAGGTCCCTGTTCCTCGGGGACCGGCTCTCGCTGGTCGATTGTATGCTGGCGCCGACGCTGGCCAATGCCCCGGTGTGGTCCGACCTCACCAAGGAAAGAAAGTACGAGACCTACGAGAATATCAAATCCTACACCGACCGCCTTCGTCGGCATCCGATACTGGAGCAGACCGTTTTCTGCGTTCCCATCGAGGTTTACGAGGGCTTCTTCAAGGCCGTCCTTGTTGACGGCATGACGTTTCCCCCGAAGAAGAAATAGCGCCATGCGCAAGCGGAACGCGGACGCCCTGCCATACCATCGGTGGACCCGTGGCAACCGCACATGCCATTGCGCCATTCCCGAAGCAAAAGGCGTGAGCACCCGTTCGGGCGGCGCCGAACAAGACGGAGAGAACTGAGACGATGCTGCGCGATCAATTGCGTCGATGCGCCCGACACACACCGGACAAGGTGGCTTTCTATCAGGGCGATCGGTCGATCACATGGTCGACCATCCACGAACGGGCGAAGCGGCTGTCCGGTGCGTTGCAGGCGATGGGAGTGCGCCCTGGCGATCGTATCGCCCTTCTCTCCAAGGAATGTATCGAGGTCTATGAGCATTTCTTCGCCTGCATGATGCTCGGCGCCGTTCGTGTTGGCGTGAACTGGCGCTACAGCGGCCGGGAAATGATGCATGTCATCAGGAACAGCGAGGTCAGCCATTGCATCGTGGCCGCGGACTGTATGACGTCCATGGATGCGATCGAAGCGGAGGTGCGCGCGACCGGTTGCAAGCTGATCGGTCTCGGCGATGGCCACAGCTATGAGATGGATTATGAGACGATGATCGCGGCCGATCATCCGTTCGATCCGCCCGAGTTTGACGAGAATACGGCGCTTCTCCACACCTATACCTCGGGCGTGACGGCGGAACCGAAGGGTGTCGTGCTGTCGCACCGGGCGATTCGCCTCGAGATATCCTGGGCGCCTGACTATTTCGGCATCACAGCGAACGACACCTACCTGATGCCCGTGCAGTCCGCTTGGGTCGCGATCGTCGGCGGTGCTTTCGGTCTCTACAATACCTGCACGACTGTCATCGCCGACGGCTCCTTCGAGATCGAGGCCTATATGAGGGACATGGAGCGGCGGCGCTGCACCGTCGCGCTTATGGCGCCGGCCATGTTCCCCTGGGTCATCGACCGGGCGAAAAGCGGCAATTACGACCTCTCGGCCTTGCGCCGCGTCGTCTATGGATCCGCGCCGTCGACGCCGGCCGCCATCCGCTCCATGTCGGAAACGCTCGGCGTCGAAATGCTGCAACTCTATGGCATGAGCGAGGTTGTCGCCTGGGCCTGTTTCCTTCAGCCGGAGGATCACAAACGCGGCCTGGCTGGCGAGGAACACATCCTGCGGGCGTCGGGCCGGTTCGCCACCTATGTCGACTACAAGATCTGCGACGACGATGGGAACGAGGTGCCGGAGGGCGAGAGCGGCGTCATCCACATCAAGGGCGAAACGGTGATGATGGGGTATCTCAACCTGCCGGATGAGACCGCCGAAGTCCTCGATGACGAGGGCTGGCTGAAGACCAACGACATCGGTCGGGTCGACGAGAACGGTTATGTATATGTGCTCGACCGTCGCAAGTTCCTGATCAACACGGGCGGTGTGAATGTCTTTCCCGCTGCCGTTGAAGCGGTTCTGGCCGAGGTGCCCGATGTGCGCGAGGTGGCCGTGGTCGGAGTGCCCCATCCGGATTGGGGAGAGGCGGTCGTTGCCGCGATCGTGCCGACCCAGAACTCCGCCCTTTCCGCGGAGGAGCTCAAGAAGCAGGTTGCCGACTACTGCGCCAGAAACATGAGCAGACAGGAGTGCCCGAAATACATCGAACTGATGTCCGAGCTGCCGCGGACCATTACCGCCAAGCTGCACAAGCGTGCGCTGCAAGATCATTTCCGG
>CAYGKX010000155.1:0-347 GCA_964350225.1 uncultured Rhodospirillaceae bacterium
GCCGGTCGTGGCATAGCGGTTGTGGCCGATGGCCGAATGGCCCTTCAGCCGGCCCATCACGTCCTGGGAACTGAAATTGTCCCCAACCAATCCGTTGGCGCGGTGGGTATGAAAATGTTCGCCGTCGTAACTGACGATGCCGGCCGCCTCCTGACCGCGATGCTGCAGGGCGTGGAGGCCGAGGGCCGTGACGGCGGCCGCATCCTCGTGGCCATGGACGCCGAAGATGCCGCACTCCTCGTGCAGCTTGTCGTCGTCGAACGGATTGGTCGATGTCATGCTCACCCTATCTGGGCCGCTCTCGCGGGCCGTGTTGGGCCCCTCGCCGGCTGGGCGCCGCGGAGGGG
>CAYGKX010000155.1:357-3432 GCA_964350225.1 uncultured Rhodospirillaceae bacterium
TAATCTCGCGCCCGTTTCTGGGCGGTGCTGGGATCCCGGAACCGGCCGCAATGGGACCCGCCGCAATCGACCGGCCAAAATGGCTCATGTCGCGTGTGGGGCCGACCGTGGTCGCCTGGCAGCGCTTATGTAACACGCCGCCGGGTCATGTCCAGAGCGGCGGGGCTGCCTATTTCGCGTCGGCCGGCTTCTTGTCGCCCGTCGCGCCGTCCGCGGGCTTCTTGCCTGCGTCTTTCGCCTTGTTGACGGCGTCATTCACCTTCTTGGCGTCCTCGGCCTTCTTCTTGGCCTTGCGTACCGCGTCCGCGCCCTTGTCCATGAATTCCTCAGGGGCCAGGTCGCGGATCACCTTCGCGCCGACCTCCAGCAGCGGCTTGCTCTTCGCGTCGGCGATCCAGGTCGGCTGGTTCTCGACGCTGTAGGCCCAGGTCAACAGGAGGTAGCCGAGGCAGGCGAGGACCGCGCCGCGGAACAGGCCATACAGAAGGCCGAGAGAGCGGTCGAGGGATCCCAGGCTGCTCTCCCGAACACGCTGGGACAGCTTGGCGCTGAGGAGCGCGACGACGACCAGGACGACGATGAAGATGACGGTGCCGGCCAGGACGTCCCCGATGATCTCCGAGGAAATGACCTGGCGCACGAAGGGCCGGACGACGGGCAGCAGAAAGAAGACGGCGACGGCGCCGGCGATCCAGCCGAGGAGGGAGAAGGTCTCCCGCACCATACCGCGATAGAAGGCAAGGAAGGCGGAAAGCGCGAGGATCACGATGACGGCGATGTCGAGGCCGGTCATGCGGCGCCTCCCTGGCTCCAGCGCGGCTTGGCCGGCTCAATCGCATCCGCCCCGCCGAACAGCGCGACGAGTTCGGACAGGTGCTTGATGGCCTGGGGGCGCGGCATGCCGCCCGACGCCGCAGATTTGCCGCCGCGCTTGGCCGGCAGAATGGCGTTCTCGAAGCCCAGTTTCGCGGCCTCCTTGAGGCGGTTCTCCGATTGGCTCACCGTCCTGACCTCGCCAGACAACCCGATCTCGCCGAAAATGACAGTCCGCGGCGGGACCGGGCGGTTGGTGAGCGAGGAGACGAGCGCCGCCGCGACCGCGAGGTCCGCCGCCGGCTCCGAAACCCGGAGCCCGCCGGCCACGTTGAGATATACGTCGCGTCCGGCCAGCGCAACCCCGCAGCGCGCCTCGAGAACGGCCAGGATCATGTGCAGCCGCGCCTGGTCCCAGCCGACGGCGGCACGGCGCGGCGTGGCGAAGGCGGAAGGCGCGACGAGGGCCTGGATCTCGACGAGGAGGGGGCGTGTCCCCTCGACGCCGGCGAAGACCGCCGCCCCCGCGACCGGCGGTTCGTCCTCGTCCCGGTCGCCCAGGAACAGGGCCGAGGGGTTGGAGACTTCCGCCAGCCCGCCGTCGGTCATTTCGAAGACGCCGATCTCGTCGGTCGCGCCGAAGCGATTCTTGACGGCGCGGAGGATGCGGAACTGGTGCCCCCGCTCGCCCTCGAAATAGAGGACGGTGTCCACCATGTGCTCGAGGACGCGGGGACCGGCGATCGTGCCTTCCTTGGTGACGTGGCCGACGATGAGAAGGGCGGTGCCCCGGCGCTTGGCGACCCGGATCAGCTCCGCCGCGGCGGCGCGCACCTGGGACACGGTGCCGGGGGCGGAATCGAGGTTGTCGACATACATGGTCTGGATCGAATCGATCACCGCGACGGCCGGAGCGTCGGCGGCGTCGAGTGACGCGACGATGTCGCGCACGCTGGTCGCGGCGGCAAGATCGACAGCGGCGGCGGCAAGGCCTATCCGCTGGGCGCGCAGCCGCACCTGGTCGACCGCCTCCTCGCCCGAGACGTAGACGGCCCGACCGCCGGCGGCAAGCGCCGCGACGACCTGGAGCAGGAGGGTCGACTTGCCGATGCCGGGGTCGCCGCCGACGAGGATGGCGGACCCGGGAACCAGACCGCCGCCCGCGACACGGTCGAACTCTCCAATCCCGGAGACCAGACGTTCGGACCTGTCGGGCGCGCCGTCGAGGGTGGCAAAGGCGAGGCTGCGCCCGCCACCGCCCTTGAGGCCCTTCGGCGGGCCGTCGGGTGCCGCCTCTTCCGTGATCGAGTTCCACTCTCCGCAGGCCTCGCAGCGGCCCGCCCATTTGCCGAAGACCGATCCGCAGGACTGGCACACGAAGCGCGACTTCGCCTTGGCCGCCATCAGACGCGGACCGCCATCTTGATCGGTCCCTCGGCCCGTCCGTGAATGAACTGGTCGACATAGTCGTTGCCGGAGGCGTCGACCGTCTCGACCGGACCCTGCCAGACGATGCGTCCCTCGTGCAGCATGGCGATGCGGTGGGCGATCTTCCGGGCACTCGCCATGTCATGGGTGATCGACAGCGCCGTCGCCCCCAGATGCTCGACCGACTTCACGATCAGGTCGTTGATGGCGTCGCCCATGATCGGGTCGAGCCCGGTGGTCGGTTCGTCGAAGAAGATGATCTCGGGGTCCGTCGCGATGGCGCGGGCCAGACCGACCCTCTTGCGCATGCCGCCGGACAGCTCCGCCGGCGACAGGTCCGCCACCTCGGGCCCGAGGCCGACCTCCGCCAGCTTCTCGATGGCGATCTTCTTCGCCTCTGCCCGGCCCATACGGCGGCCCTGGATCAGGCCGAAGGCGACATTGCGCCAGACCGACAGGCTGTCGAAGAGGGCGGCGCTCTGGAACAGCATGCCGAACTTCCGGTTCACCCGCTCCCGCGCGCGGCCGGAGAGATGGGTCACATCCTCGCCGTCGATCTCGATGGTCCCGGCATCGACCGGCAGCAGTCCCAGGATGCATTTGAGCATCACCGACTTGCCGGTACCCGACCCGCCGATGATGACCACGCTCTCGCCCGGCGCGACGTCGAGGTCGACGCCCTGAAGCACCTTTTTCGGCCCGAAGGCCTTGCAGATGCCGCGCAGTCGGATCTTGGGGGTCTCGCTCATGAGCCGAAGAAGAGCGCGGTCAGAAGATAGTTGAAGGCCAGGATCAGGACGGAGGCAGAGACGACGGCGTTGGTCGTCGCCGCGC
>CAYGKX010000155.1:3442-6361 GCA_964350225.1 uncultured Rhodospirillaceae bacterium
GCCGAAGACGGCGGCCTTGGCGAGGCCGGAGATCACGTCGATCGGCTTCAGGAACTCCCAGGTCAGCTTCATGTAGTTCGCGGCGTTGAAGTCGAGCTGGTAGACGGAAATGATGTAGCCGCCGAAGACGCCGATGATGTCGGCGACGAGAACGAGGAGCGGCAGCATCGTGATGCCCGCCAGAAGGCGCGGGGCGACCAGATACTTCATCGGGTTGGTCGAAAGGGTGGTGAGCGCGTCGACCTGTTCGGTCACCCGCATCGTGCCGATCTCGGCCGCCATTGCGGCGCCGATCCGTCCGGCGACCATGAGACCGGCCAGAACCGGGCCCAGCTCGCGTGTAACCGACAGGATGACGACCGTCGCGATGGCGCTTTCGGCGTTGAAGCGCGCGAAGCCGGTGTAGCTTTGAAGCGCCAGGACCATGCCGGTGAAGATCGCCGTCAGACCGACGACCGGCAGGGAGAAATAGCCGATCTCCAGCATCTGCCGGCCGATCAGCCTGGGGTAGAAGGGCGGGCGCACACAATGGGCCAGTCCGTCGAGGGCGAACACCCCGAGACGTCCGGTGGCGGCGAGGAAGGACAGGAAGACACGGCCGATGGGGGCGAGGATGGGCATGATCAGCCCCGGTCCTCCGTGTCGGATTTGCCCCGGTAAACGCGGTGGTAGCGCCCGCCGAGTGCCGTCAGGATCTCGTATCCGATGGTGCCGGCTTCCTCCGCCAGGTCGTCGACGGTATGTCGCTCGTCGAGCAGATCGACCCAGTCGCCCGTCCGACAGGCCTCTTCCGGCACGTCCGTCACATCCAGCGTGATGAGATCCATCGAAACCCGTCCCACGACCGGCACCCGGACGTCGCCGACATAGGCGTGCCCCCGATTGCCGATCGACCGCAGATAACCGGCATCATCGCCCAGCGCGACCGTGGCGAGGCGGTCGGACGGGGCGATCGAATGGCTGGCACCGTATCCGACGGCCCCCGGGGCGTCAATTTGCCGGACCTGCAGAATGCGGCCCTTAAGCCCGACCACCGCACGCATCGGGTTGGCGCGGCCGGGGACGGGATTGCCGCCATAAAGGGCGATGCCCGGTCGTGCCAGATCGCCGTGGTACTCGGGCCCGAGAAAAAGGCCTGCGGAATTGGCGAAACTCGTCCGGCGGCCCTGCATCCGGGCGCCGATCGCGGCGAAGCGATCCCGTTGTTCGATGTTCAGCGGATGGTCCGGCACGTCGGCGCAGGCCAGATGGGACATGATGAGGATGTCGGAAAAGGCCTCGAGCGGCGCAGGATCGTCGAGCAGCGCCCCGGCCTCCGCCGGCGGCAGGCCGAGCCTGTGCATCCCGGTGTCGAATTGTATGGCCGCGGGCTGCGCGCGTGTGTTCCGGCAGTGGGCGGCCCAGGCATCGATCTGGCCGCGGTCGTTCAGGACCGGGATCAGGTCATGGGCGGTATAGTCCGCCGCGCAGTGCGGAAACAGGCCATTGAGGACACGGATCGAGGCGTCGGGCAAGAGCCCACGGAGTTCGATGCCTTCCGTCAGGTGCGCGACGAAGAACTCGCGGCACCCGGCCCCGGCAAGCCGCGTCGCCACCGGTGCGATGCCCAGTCCATAAGCGTCCGCCTTCAGCACCGCCGCGCAGGAGATGCCGCGCGCTTCCTGCTGCAAACGGGCATAGTTCGCGGCGATGGCGTCGAGATCGATCTCGAGGATGGCGCCGGCGCGCGCCGCGGCGATATCTTCGGAGGGGGTCATACCGGGTCGGAAACCTTCATTTCCCTCCCCCTTGAGGAGGTGGGGACAATCGGGCCGGGGCGTGGTGGCCAACCCTATTCATGCGGCTCCGGATAATGGTCGTCGCGGGCGAGGTTGGAGAACTTGGTCAGCGACGGTTCGAAATAGAGGGCGACGCGGCCGACCGGGCCGTGTCGTTGCTTGGCGACGATCACCTCCGCGACATTGTGGACCCGGTCCATCTTCTCCTGCCACTCGATGATCTTGTCCGACCCGTCGTCAGGTTTGGCCCTCTCCAGATAATACTCCTCGCGATAGACGAACATGACGACGTCCGCATCCTGTTCGATGGACCCGGACTCACGCAGATCGGCGAGTTGGGGCCGTTTGTCTTCCCGTTGTTCGACGGCGCGGGACAGCTGCGAAAGGGCAAGCACGGGAACCTGCAGGTCCTTGGCGAGGTTCTTGAGCGAGCGGGTGATCTGCGACAACTCCTGGACACGGTTTTCGGGGCGGCTGCCCGCTGACGGGAGCACGAGTTGCAGATAGTCGATGATGATCAGGCCGAGATTATGGAGACGCTTGAGCCGCCGTGCCCGGGTCCGGAGGGCGGAGACGGTCAGGCCGGCCGTATCGTCGATGAAGAGCGGGACATGGGATAGGGCGTTGGACGCATCGACAAGGCGCGGAAACTCCTCGGCCGTGACCTCGCCGCGCCGGATGCGATGCGAGGAGATGCCGGAATGTTCGGCAAGGATACGGGTGGCCAGTTCCTCCGCCGACATTTCGAGGGAGAAGAAGCCGACGACCGCGCCGTCCACGACCTTGCGGCTGCCATCCTCCTGTACTTCCTCCCGGTAGGCGTTGGCGGCATTGAAGGCGATATTGGTGGCGAGCGCCGTCTTGCCCATCGAGGGGCGTCCGGCGAGAATCAGCAGGTCCGAGCCGTGGAGCCCGCCCAGTTGCTTGTCGAGGTCGATCAGGTGCGTCGCGACACCCGCGAGGTTGCCGTCCCGCTTGTAGGCGGCCTCCGCGATGTTCACCGCTTCACGCAGCGCGGTGTTGAAGGGGGTGAAATCGCCCTCGTAATCGCCCGACGTCGCCAGCTGGTATAGATTTTCCTCGGCCATTTCGATCTGGTCGAGGGCGTCCAGTCCCAGTTCGTAGGCATGGGCCCGGTTCA
>CAYGKX010000155.1:6385-8969 GCA_964350225.1 uncultured Rhodospirillaceae bacterium
TCGCGGCGGAGCGCCCGGTCGTGCACGGTGCGGCCGTAATCCTCGACATTGAGGATCGAGACCACCGACGCGGCGAGGCGGGCGAGATAGGCGGCGCCTCCGATATCGTCGAGGGCGCCGTCGGCCTCGAAGAAATTCTTCAAGGTGATCGGGTCGGCGACCTGCACGGCGTCGATCAGCCGTTTCATGGCATCGAAAATGCGGCCGTGACGCGCGTCGGCGAAATGCTTCGCCTCGAGGAATTCCGCTACCTTGTCGAAGGCGCGATTGTTGGAGAGGATCGCGCCCAGAAGCGCCATCTCGGCTTCGAAATTATGCGGGGGCGTGCGGTAGCCCAGGCCGTCTTCGGCGGTCGACAGGCTGCGGTCGGCGGGGGCGCCGGATCCTTCCATTTGGGGGTAGGTCCTTTGTTGTGGTCCCTTTGCGGCGCTGGGGCGCCGCCGGGAACGTGTCTGTCATGCTGGCGCCGGCGGATGCGGTCCGTCGACAAGCCGGCAACACTATCAGCCCGCCGGGCCATCGCCCCCTCGGTAAAGTCGCCTCCGCCGCGTCATCCCCCAAACAAGCCATCCACAGCCTGTTAATAACGGGGGAAACCGCATGTCACCCCTTCGTGCCGCGTGGCCGGAAGCCGTCGCCGTGGCGCGTACCGGCTCAGGCCGCCACGTGATTGCGCTCCCAGTCGACCATGTAGTCGCGGGTTACGGGCAGGCTGTCGACCCTCTTCGCCAGCTGGATCTGGAAAACGACCTGGTCCAGTCGCCGGAAGGCCACCTCGCAGCCAATCAGGTAGAACTCCCACATCCGGCAGAAGCGTTCGTCGTAGAGCTCGGCGATCTGGGCCCGGTTCTCCTGAAAGCGCCGGTGCCATTCCCTGAGCGTCTCGGCATAGTGGAGCCGCAGGACCTCGACGTCCGTGACCCAGAGCCCCTCCTTTTCGATGGCCGCCATCGTCTCGCTGAGCGCGGGGGTGTAGCCACCCGGGAAGATGTACTTCCGAAGCCAGGCATTCGTCGTGCCAGGGGGTGACATGCGCCCTATCGAATGGAGGAGGGCAACTCCATCGTCCGCCAGCAGCGTTTTCAGTTTGCGAAAGAATTCCCGGTAATGGCCGGAGCCGACATGCTCGAACATCCCGACCGAAACGACGCGGTCAAAGGTGCCGGGCTCTTCCCGGTAATCGATCAGTTTGAACCGGACCCGGTCGGCCAGCCCGGCCTCCTCCGCGCGCCTGTTCGACAATTCATACTGTTCGGTCGACAGGGTTACGCCGGTGACGTCGCCGCCGCCGACCTTGGCGAGATAAAGGCCGAGCCCGCCCCAGCCGGACCCGATGTCGAGGAGCTTCTGACCCGGCTCAAGCAGCAGCTTGGATGCGATATGCCGCTTCTTGTTGTCCTGGGCCTGCTCCAGCCCCTCGTTGTTCGAGGTGAAGTAGGCGCAGGAATACTGCCGGTCCTTGTCGAGGAAGAGGTCGTAGAGCGTCGCCGACAGGTCGTAGTGATGGGCGACATTCTTCTGCGCCTTGCCGACCGGGTTGTATTGCTGGACCTTGCGCATTGCACGGCCGACCACCGCGCCAAAGCCGCCGATCGCCGTCGCCTCGAAATTCTCGATTCCGCCGGCGAGGATGTCGAGCAGATCGTAAAGGGAGCCCTCCTCGATCGTCAGCGAGCCATCCATGTAGGCCTCGCCGAAGGCGAGCTTGGGATTGAGGAGAAGTCGCCGGTGCAACGCCTTGTCATGCAGCCGAATGGAGACCTGCGGGTCCGGCGCGGTGCCAGGGTCCCGTTGTGTCGCGTCGATGACATGGGTCTTGCCTGTCGCGTCGACGACCGTTAGCTGGCCGTAGGCCACGATCTTGCGCAAGAGGTTCGCGAGCAGCACGCCTGGAGCCTCCCTTCTCCTCACTTCCGCCATAGATTGATCACGATTTGTGCCTAACGCAAGCCATGATCCAGCAAAGGAGGTGAGCCGGAGAGACAAAGCCTGCGCGAATGCGCCGGCGGTCCTCGTAGTCCCTGTGAAAAGGGCGCCTTCCCAAACGAAAAACGCCGCGTCCGGGGGACGCGGCGCCGATATGGCAGTTCCGGTGACCGCGGAGCTACTTGATCTTCGCTTCCTTGAACATGACGTGCTTGCGCGCGACCGGGTCGTACTTCCGCATCGACATCTTCTCGGTCATGTTCTTCGGGTTCTTGAACGTGGTGTAGAAGTAGCCGGTGCCAGCCTCGCTCACCAGTTTGATCTGCACCGTATTCGGCTTCTTCGGCATGTCGGACCTCTCGTACCGATCCGCGGCGCCCGGCGATGGGGGCGGGCGCGCAGGACCCTTAATTTCCTGAATGGGCGCGCAGCATAGTCAGGCGCATCCGCCTGTCAAGCACGAAGGGTTCGGCCAAGAGAAGGTGACTAGCTTATCCCTTTGCGCGAAAAACCCTAATTTAGTACACATATCGGTATACAGTATCCCAATTGAGCGATTCTCGCGTGGAGAGACGTGATGTTTCGCTGGTTGTTTGGCAGCCAAAGTAACAGGCAGGGGCATCTGTTCGATATGCCTGATGAGGGAGATGAATTTGAT
>CAYGKX010000156.1:0-4230 GCA_964350225.1 uncultured Rhodospirillaceae bacterium
ACGCGGATCGCGCGCCGGCCGACCTTGTCTTCGTAGGCCGGCCCGATGCCGCGGCCGGTCGTGCCGATTTTGCCGCCGCCGCGTGCTTCCTCGCGGATTTTATCGAGTTCCGGGTGGACCGGAAGGATCAGGGTCGCGTTGTCGGCGATGCGCAGGGTCTCCGGCGTCACCGATACGCCCTGCCCGGAGATGCGCTCGATCTCCTCCAGAAGGGCCCAGGGGTCGATCACGACGCCGTTGCCGATGACAGACAGCTTGCCGGGCCGGACCACGCCGGACGGCAACAGGCTCAGCTTGTAGGTGACGCCGTCGATGACCAGCGTGTGGCCGGCATTGTGGCCGCCCTGGAAGCGGACGACGACCTCGGCCCGCTCGCTCAGCCAGTCGACGATCTTGCCCTTGCCCTCGTCTCCCCACTGGGAGCCGACTACCGCGACATTCGCCATGGATGTCCTATTCCTTCGTGCTGTCGAGGCTGAGGGCGCGCCCCTCGCGCGCCATGTGGGAACAACCGAGCCGACGCGCCTCCGCCTCGTCTCCGCCGTCGATCCCCGCCACCGTGATCCATCCCTCCGCGCGCAGTCGTGCGCCCACGGAAGGGTCCGTGCCCGCCGGGACGAAGACCCGCCGCGGCATGTCCGCCTCCGGTAGGGCGCGAAGGATGGTGTCGAGATACAGGGTGAAGCCGGTCGCCGGCTCCTCCTCCTGACCGTCGACGTCGCGCCCGGCAATATAGCGGCCGCCGCTGCCCAGTTCACCCCGCACGCCGCGGGAGAAGATCGTGAAGCTGACGCCGGTATGATATTCGAAACCGCGGTTCTCGATCGGGTCGATCGTGACGACCAGATCGGGCAGGGCGGCCGAAACCCGCTCGGCGACCGCAACGAGCTGGGCTGCGGCGTCGCCCGCCGCGCCCGCAAGCTTCAGGGACTTGAGGACCTCGATGGCCTCGGCGGCGGGTCCGGCGGCGGACAGGAGACGGCCGTAGAGGTCGGCATTCGGGGCGGTCGCCGCCACCGCCGCCGCGTCCTTCCGGTCGAGCGCCGCGCGCAGCGCCGCTCCCGCGTCGCCGTCCAGTCCGTCGGCGGCCAGCTGCGCGGCGATCAGCGTCGGCTCCGTCAGGTCGACCGACAGCCGCTCGACGCCCAGCATCTTCAGCGCCTCGACCGCGAGGACGACGACTTCGATGTCTGCGGCGAGCGAGGCCGTGCCGATCAGCTCCGCACCCATCTGGGTGAATTGCCGTTCCGGGCGCAGCTGACGGCCGCGGACGCGCAGCACGTCGCCGTCGTAGGCGAGACGCAGGGGGCGGGGCTCCCGCCCCAGCCGGGTCGCCGCGATGCGCGCGATCTGGACGGTCAGGTCGGAGCGAAGGCCCATCATCCGCTGCGACACCGGGTCCATCAGGCGGAAGGTCTCCGCCGCCATCGCGGCCCCCGGACCCGCCAGGATCGACTCCTCGAACTCGACCAACGGCGGCTTGACGCGCAGGTAGCCATGGCTGCGGAAAAAACGGCGCAGGCGGTCGACGATGTCGGCCGCGTGGTCGCCGTCCGGCGGCAGGGTGTCGCGCAGGCCCTGAGGCAATAGCGCGTTGAAATCCGGGTCGCTCATGGCGCCTTGTTCGGTGGGTTCGCGGTCTTCGCCGGCGCCGCCGCACGGTGCGGTCTGGCCGGCTCGGGTTGTGTTTCGGTCGTGCGGCGCAAGCTGTTAGCATGAGCCGACCCGCCAAGGAAAGAAGCCGATGCCAGACGCGCCCGAATTGGGGACGAAATCCCCCGCCGCCGCGGACCCCGCGGGCGGCTATGGCGCGCTGGTTTCCGAGGGTATCGCCGCGGCGTCGCGGGGTGACGGGGCGGCGGCCGTCGCGGCCTACCGCGCCGCCATCGCGGCCGCTCCCCAGCGACCGGAGGCCCATGTCAATCTCGCGGCGATCCTGCATGACAACGGCAGTTCGGCCCTGGCCGAGGTGCATTGCCGCCTGGCGCTCGCCACCCGGCCCGACATGGTCCCGGCGCTCGTCAATCGCGGTGCCGCGCTGATCAATCTCGGGCGCCTGACGGAGGCGCGCGGCGCCCTGGAACGCGCCCTCGAACTGGCGCCGGACGAAGCGGGTGCGCGTCAGAACCTGGCACTGGCCTGCCGGGAGATGGGCGACACGGATGCCGCGCGCGAGCATTTCGTGGCGTTGCAGGCCCATCAGGCCTCGCCCGGCCTTCGCGTGCAGGCGGAAATGCTGCTGCCACCGATCCCGGCTTCCGTCGAGGACCTCCGGTCGGCGCGGGCCCGGTTCGAGGATGGGGTCGCCCGCCTACACAAGGATAAGGTTGCGCTGCACGACCCGGCCAAGGAGGTCGGCCAGACGCCCTTCTATCTTGCCTATCACGGGGAAGACGACATCGACATCCAGCGCCGGATCGCCGAATTCTACCGGGCGGCCTGTCCGGCCCTCTCCTTCGTCGCACCCCACTGCCGGCCCCGGCGACGCCCGCCCAGCGGTGTGCCGGCGGGCGAGCGCCGCATCCGGGTCGGCTTCATCTCCAGCTACTTCACGGCCCATACCATCGGACAGCTCCAGCGCGGGCTGATCGCGGGGCTCGACCGGCGGCGGTTCGAGGTCGTCGTCTTCGCCTTCGGTTCGCCCGACAGCGCCATTGCCCGCCAGATCCACGGGTGCGCAGACCGGACCGTCATTCTGCCGCGGCGGCTCGAGGCGGCCCAGGCCGCATTGGCCGAGGCGCGGCTGGACGCCCTGCTGTTCACCGATCTCGGCATGGACCCCCAGACCTATTTCCTCGCGCACGGCCGCTATGCGCCCGTTCAGGCGACGACCTGGGGACATCCGATCACGACCGGCCTGCCGTCGATCGACTTTTTTCTGACCAGCGCCCTGATGGAGGAACCGGCCGCCCAGGCCCACTACAGCGAGACACTGGTCCGGCTGCCCGGCCTGTCGGTCCATTATCAGCGCCCGCCGGCGCCGGATCCCTGGCCCTTGTCCCGCTGGGGACTGCCGGAAGACCGGACCGTCTATCTCTGCCCGCAAAGCCTGTTCAAGTTTCACCCGGCCTTCGACACGACCTTCGCCGATATCCTGCGCAACGACGCGCGCGGCCTGCTGGTTCTGGTCAACGCCAAGATCGATCATTGGGGCACGCTTCTGATGGAGCGCTTCCGCCGGGTCGCCCCGGACGTCGCCGACCGGATCGTGCTTCTGCCGAAGCAGCCCTACGATGCGTTTCTCAGGCTCATGCAGGCGGCTCCGGTCATGCTCGACACCTGGCCCTTTGGCGGTGGCAACACAACGCTCGAGGCGCTGGCCATGGGCACGCCCGTGGTGACCCTGCCGGACACCCATCTGCGCGGCCGGCTGACGCTCGGGTTCTACCGGCGCATGGAGTCCGAGGATCTCGTGGCGGCGTCCGCCGACGCGTATGTCGGGCTGGCGCTCCGTCTTGGCGGCGACCCGGATGCGCGCGCACAGGCCCGCGAGCGGATCGCCGCCCGATCGGGCCGTCTGTTCGAGGACACCCGGACGCTGGAGGACATGGGGCGGTTTTTCGAGCAATCGGTCGTTGGCAATCGGGTGTCCGGCACCGTAGACTCCGCGCCATGACCGACCAGATCGTGCCGCCCGTCCTCGACGACGAAGAGGAGCCGAAAGTCACCGGTCGCCAGGTGCCGATGCGTGCGATCACCATCGCGGCGCTGGGCGTGGCCGCGGTGATTGTCGGCGCCGGCGTTTGGCTCATGACCGATGCGGGTCCGGACATGAGGGAAGTCGCCGCCCGCAGCGCCGCCAAGGCGCCCGATATCGTCTGGCAGCGGACCTATGGCGGCAAGCGGATCGACGCCGCCCGCGACATCGCCGTCCTGGGCCGGAACAAGTTTGCCGTGGTCGCACGCTCCCGGTCGCAGAACGCGCAGGGCGACGAGGATATCTGGCTCCTCCGTCTCAACGGCCGCGGCGACGTGAAATGGGAACGGGCCTATGGCGGCAGCGCCCAGCAATGGGTGACAGGGATCGGCCGTATGCCGGACGGCGGTCTTGTGCTCGTCGGCGCCTCCGGCAAGAAGCGGGCGATCCAGGCGGCGGCCTGGATCATCCGGACGGATTCAAAGGGAAAGGTCGTCTGGCAGCGCCGCTTCGGGGGCGACAAGGCGGACGGTGCGACCGGTGTCGTGGTGCTGCCGGACGGCGGCATTGCCGTGTCGGGGTCGATTTCCTCC
>CAYGKX010000156.1:4240-4615 GCA_964350225.1 uncultured Rhodospirillaceae bacterium
CAAGCGCTACGATCTCGAAAGCCTCTGGGACCGCACATTCGGCGGCTCGGAGGAGGATACGCTCTTCGCCGTTGTGGCGACTGGCGATGGCGGCTTCGCGCTCGCCGGCAGCACGGTCTCGACCGGCGCGGGCGGCGGCGACGGATGGCTCCTGAAGGTCAGCGCCACCGGCAACCAGCTGTGGAGCCGGACCTTCGGCGGCGAGGAGTATGACGTCCTCAACAGCCTGGCCCGTACTCAGGACGGCGGGTTCGTTGCGGCTGGCCACACGCGCTCCCAGGGGCCGCCGGGCGGCGGGGCGTGGCTGTTGAAGCTGGACGGGTCGGGCAAGATGGTCTGGCAGAGGGTCCTCGGCGGTCCGGGCCTGAGCCTCGC
>CAYGKX010000156.1:4625-8644 GCA_964350225.1 uncultured Rhodospirillaceae bacterium
GAGTCTGGCCAACAAGGTCATCGCGCTGGATGACGGCGGTATCGTGATGGTCGGGCTGTCCAGGCCGGCGGAAAACGACGGCCGGGAAGACGCCTGGATGGCCCGATATGCCGCCAACGGAAGCCAGCAATGGATCAAGTCCTTCGCCGGCAGCGGGGACGATAATCTCCTGGCCGTGGCGCCGCTCGTCGATGGCGGATTTCTCGGCGCGGGTTTCACCAACAGCTCCGGCAAGGGCGACGGGGACGTCTGGATCCTCCGTTTCGGCTACAAATAGCCGGCCAGGGCCCAATCCTCAGGCGTTCGGGGTTCCGCCGCGCGCGAAGGGCTTCAGGGCGACGAAAGCGACCTCGTTGAAGGGGACCGGGACACCGGCCTCCCGTCCCATCCGCACCAGGTCGCCGGTGATCCATTCCATTTCAAGCGGCTTGCCGATCCGCAGGTCGGCGGCCATCGACGAGGTCGATCCCGGATCGAAGCCCTTGCAGACTTCCAGCGTGTCCTCGACGACCTTGTCCGGCAGGTCCACGCCCTGGGCGCGGCCGACGGCGACGACCTCCTCCATGCCCTGGCGGAACATTGCGCGCAGGTCGGGATCCTCGAGGATGGGGCCGATCGGCTGACGCGTCATCGCGGACAGCGGCCCGAAGGCGCCGAGCAGCACGAACTTCTCCCAGAGCGCGCGCCGGATGTCGGCGGTCGCGGTGATGTCGATGCCAGCCGCGTCGCCCAGCGCGGCGAAGGCCTCGACCCGCTGCGACAGGCCGCCCTCCGGCTCTCCCAGCACGATCCGGTGCAGCCGGCTCTTGTGCTCGACCGTGCCGGGCGCGGTGACGAAACTGGCGATGAAGACCAGCCCGCCGACGACCCGCGCGGGGTCGATCTGGCGGGAGACGATTTCAGCCGCCGTCACGCCGTTCTGGACCGGGACGACCATGGTCTCCGGGCCGACCATGGGTGCCATCGCCGCCGAGGTCGCCTCAAGGTCGTACAGCTTGACCGTCGAGAGGACGACGTCGACGGGGCCGACCTGCGCCGGGTCGTCGGTCGCCTGGACGGAGGGCAGGGTCAGGTCGCCGAAGGGGCTCGTCACCGTCATTCCACTGGTGCGCAGCGCGGAGAGATGCGCGCCGCGCGCGATGAAGGTGACATCGTTCCCCGCCGCCGCGAGGCGCGCGCCGAAATAGGCGCCGACGCCGCCGGCCCCCATGATCGCGATCCGCATCGGTCGTGGCTTTCTCAGTTGCGGAAAGAAGGATCGAGCCGATCGAGCAGCCGCATCATCGCCGGCCACTCGGCGTTGCCGATCAGGCTGTCCGGGGCCAGCGCCATCGTGGCGGTCTTGCGGCTGACAGCCGGGTCCGGGACGATCAGCTTCGTCTGGGTCGCCATTGCGTCCATCTGCGCCTGGCAGGCACGCTCCAGGTGCCACATCAGGCTGAAGGCCTTCGGTACCGTTTCGGCGGCGACGAGCAGGCCGTGGTTGTGCAGGATCATGGCCGGTTTGTCGCCCAGATCGGCCCGCAGCCGCTCGCACTCGTCCGGATCGAGGGCAAGTCCCTCATAGTGATGATAGGCAACATTCTCGTAAAAGATCTGGGCATGCTGGGAGAGCGGGAGCAAGCCGCACTCCAACATCGAAATCGCGATGCCGGCCCGCGTATGGGTGTGAATGACGCAATGGGCTTCCGGCCGGCCGGCATGGACCGCGCCATGGATGATGAAGCCCGCCGGATGAAAGCCGTAGGGTGTCGGCTCTACCAGGTTGCCCTCAAGGTCGACCTTCACGAGGCTCGACGCGGTCACCTCGTCGAAGGTACAGCCGAAGGGATTGAGGAGAAAGTGATCCTCCGGCCCGGGAACCCGCGCGGAAATGTGGGTGAAGACGAGGTCCGTCCAGCCGTAATGGGCGGCCAGCCGGTACAGGCCAGCAAGTTCCACCCGGCGTTCCCACTCCGCCTCGCTGACACGGTCGCGGACGGAGGAGGTGTCGGGCAGGCTGTGTAGCTCGGCGGTCATGGCGGTCCTCCCGTATGGGTGTGTCGGCCGCAAGGCGGCGCGGGCGCGGTCAGGGGCGCGAATGCGAGATGATGGGCGAGCGGCGCCGGCGTTTCAACGCCCGCCATCGCATGGGTATTCGCCATTTGGCGGGATTGCCGTTATTATAGTCGTGGTTCCCGAAAGGGTTTAGATCAGCAAAAGTAATCGGAACGGAGGGATGAAGCGGAGATGATTGCGTTGGAGTTCTGCCTCGCCCTGATCGGCGCGCTGATTACCGGCACATTGGCGGAATATTTCATCCACCGCCTGATGCATTGGGGTGTCTTGTATCCCAAGGGCCATCTGGACCATCACCTGGAAAACGATCCGCGCACCTTCCTGGCGGACTTCATCGACTATGGCAGTGGGGCATTGCTGCTGAGCTGGATCGGGTTCCTCGTCTCCGTTCCCGCGGGAATCGGTTGGGCCGCCGGTGCCTTCCTTTATGCCGCGCTCGCTTCATATTCCCATCAACTCCAGCACGCCCATGCCGACATGGTCTTCTGGATGCCGCGGCCGGTTCACCGCCTGCATCACGACCTGGATTCGCGCGACAAGAATTTCGGCGTTCTCGTCGACTGGTGGGATCGTTTGTTCGGCACCTATCAGCCGATCGAGCGTCCCAGGCGCAGCGCCGCCGAAGGGCGCAATCTGCGGGATTTCGTGGCCATTCCCTGGCGCTAGCGCAGCCCGGCCCCGATATCGCCTGCGACCCGCGAACCGACATCGCCTGCAAGCCGTATTGAAGAATTCACCCGCTTGTGGAACAGTCTCCGCCTTATCGGCGGAAGATAACCGCCGAATGCGGGTACAACGGTTCCTCGCAACCTGACCGCCGGCTTTCGCGGGACGTGCAGGGCGGGACAGCGCCGGCCCCGCGCCAGGGAGGCTGAATTGGTGACTGGGTCCGAACAAAGGCGGTGCCGGTCCCTCGCGGCGGTACGGGTGCCTCGCCCGTCTTGCCGGAGGTTCCTGGCGCGTCGCGCACGAGGCGGCGTGTGACGGACGCGAGCGGATGAGCGCGGGCGCGACCGCGGGTCTCGATCCGGGTGTCCCATCCGACACCGCGTCGTCGGCTGGGACGGCGGACAGCCTGCTCGACGTATCCGGCGTCACCGTCACCTTCGGCGGCATCGTGGCCCTGGACGCAGTGACCTTCCAGGTGCCGGCCGGCCAGATTGCCGGCCTGATCGGCCCAAACGGGGCCGGCAAGACGACCCTCTTCAATTGCCTCAGCCGTCTATACACACCGGATGCCGGATCGATCCGTTTCGACGGCCACGCCCTTCTGCGCCTGTCCGCCCACGACATCGCCCGGATTGGTATCGGCCGCACGTTCCAGAACCTGGCCCTTTTCCGGACGATGTCCGTCCTCGACAATGTCATGGTCGGCGGGCACGCCCGGTCGAGGAGCGACTTCCTCAGCAACGCCCTCGGCCTGCCCTGGGTCGGGCGGGAGGAGCGGCAGTTGCGGGCCCGGGCGATGGAAATCATCGAGTTCGTCGGCCTTGCCGACATCGTCCACGTTCCTGTCTCGACCCTGCCCTTCGGAACCCTGAAGCGGGTCGAGATGGCTCGTGCCCTCATGTGCGCGCCCAAGCTCCTTCTGCTCGACGAACCGGCCGGCGGGCTCAACCACGACGAGGTCGCGGCGCTGTCGCGCCTGATCCGGGCGGCGCGCGACGACCTCGGCGCGACCGTGCTCCTGGTCGAGCATCATATGAGCCTCGTGATGGACGTGTCGGACAAGGTCGTCGCGCTCGATTTCGGCCGGAAGATCGCCGACGGAACGCCGGAAGAAGTCCAGAACGACCCGGATGTCGTGCGCGCCTATCTCGGGACCGGGGACTGAGGCGATGGCGCTCCTCGAGGTCAGCGGGCTGAAGGCCTTTTACGGTCAGATCGAGGCGCTGCATGGCATCGACTTCTCGATGGAGGCGGGCGGGATCACGACGATCCTGGGCGCCAACGGGGCGGGC
>CAYGKX010000156.1:8672-8886 GCA_964350225.1 uncultured Rhodospirillaceae bacterium
TGGTGAAGACCAGCGGAACGATCGTTTTCGACGGCAAGCGGATCGACAAGGCGTCCACCGAGGACATCGTGCGCCATGGCGTGGCCCATGTGCCGGAAGGACGGGGGACCTTCGTAGAGCTGTCAGTCGAGGAAAATCTCCGCCTCGGCGCCTACACCCGGCGGGACAGGGGCCGCGTCGGTGAGGATTTCGAGCGGATGTACGGCTATTTCCC
>CAYGKX010000157.1:0-8848 GCA_964350225.1 uncultured Rhodospirillaceae bacterium
CGGCCATGGCGCGCGAGCGGCGGATGCGCGACCGCATCAGGCGGCGAGAACGGGCTCAGGCGGGCGATGAGGCAGGCGAGACGGAGACAGTCGGGCCGGATCTGCGGGAGACGGACCTCAGGTATGCGCGACCATCGGGAGCGGCGTCGCGCGGGCTTCGCAGCAGCGGAGCGCGGGCACGATCCGATGGATCGCCCGCACGAAATTCTCGACCTTCCGCGGGTTCTGGGCGTCCGGGTGCGGTTGCGCGAACCTGCCGCGGTCGTTGTCGAAATATCTGCCGGAAGCGTCGGCGAAGGCTTCCGACAGCGCCGCCCGGACCAGAACGCCCGAACCGACGGCGACGTCGTTTCCACGCGCCCCGCAGGCTTCGCGGATCATCTTGGTCGCGAGCAGGGAACCCGGATTGACGGCGACGACCGTCGGGCCGTCGTCGCCGAGGCGCGCCGCAAGCTGATGCGACCACATGGTGAGGGCGAGCTTGCTTTGCGCATAGGCGCTGACCGTATCCAGCCGCCGTTCGCCGCCCAGCGCCTCCAGTTCGACCGGCGCCTGTATGGAGGAGGAGATGTTGACGATGCGGCTACCCGGCCCGAGCAGGGGCAGCAGCCGTTCGGTCAGCAGCACGGGGGCGAGAAAATTGACGGCGAACCGAACGTCCAGGCCCTCTTCGGTCACCGGAACCGGCAGGCCGAAGACACCCGCATTGTTGATCAGAACATCGAGACTGGCATGGCGCGCGGTGATCGCGTCGGCCATCGCGAGAATGTCCGCCGGCCGCGCGAGGTCGGCGAGAAAAGTTTCGACGCGATCCGCGCCGTAGACCGCGCCAAGGGTTGTCGCCACATCGTCGAGCTTTTCCGGGTTGCGGCCATGCAACAGCACCCGCGCGCCCCTTTCAAGAAGCCGCCGTGCGGCGTCCAGTCCGATGCCGTCGGTGGCACCCGTGATCAGTATCGTCTTCGGCATCGGCTCGCTCGCGTCATCGGCCAGGGATGCCCCGGCCGTTACGCGGAGTGATATGTTTTGTTGCTTACTCGGATAAACGAAGCAATTCTCATTTCTGTTTTCGGATTTCGGATATAAAGCAATGGATACAGAGAGCATCCGCCTGTTTGTCCTGGCGGCCGAGAAGCTGAACATCAGCGCGGCCGGGCGAACGCTGGGTCTGGCGCCGGCGAGCGCGAGCGCGAAACTGGCAAAGCTGGAGACGGCCCTGGGCGCGGATCTGCTGCACCGCTCGACCCGCAAGGTCTCGCTGTCGCTGGAAGGGAGCGAATTCTTGCCCTTCGCCCGGGAGATTCTCGCACAGGAGGACGCGGCCCTCGCGGCCATGGGGCTGAGCCAGGCCGACCCCCGGGGAACCCTGCGCTTTGCCGCCTCCAGCACGTTCGCGCAGCTTTACATCGTGCCGATCCTGCCGGACTTCATGGAACGCTATCCCGGCATCAGCCTCGACCTGCGGCTGTCGGACATGGCCTTCGACCTGATCGAGGGAAGCTTCGACCTCGCCCTTCGGAACCAGCCCCTCGGCGACAGCAGCCTGAAGGCGCGCAAGCTTGCAAACGACACCCGCGTCCTGTGTGCCGCGCCGGACTACCTGCAGCGGTTCGGGACGCCGGAAACACCGACGGACCTCGCGGACCACCGGCTGATCGGGTTCCAGGCGGGAAGCGCCAAGCCGCTGGTGTCGGCGAGCGGCGATCGGGCGCAGTTCGACCCCGCGGCGGGCGATTGCCGCCTGCTGGTCGACGACGGGTTCAGCATGCGGCTCGCGACGATCGCCGGCGCCGGCATTTCCATGAACTCCCTCTGGAGCGTCCATCGCGAGATCGCCGACGGGCGCCTGGTCCGTGTCCTGCCGGACTACCGGGTCGAAGACAATTCCGCGCTCTGGCTCGTCTATCCGAAGGCGAATGTCCTGACGGCGAAAGTCCGGGTTTTCATAGACTTCCTGGTGGAACGCCTGGGCGGGACGGGGGAGTGGGCGGAGTAGCCGTCCCCCTCCCCGCCGCACTTTCCGATCGGCGGCTCAGACCTGTGCGTAGCCGCCGTCGACAAAGACCTCGCTGCCGGTCATGAAGCTGCTGTCATCCGAGGCCAGGAAGGCGGCGACGGCCGCGGTTTCGGCGGGATCTCCGACGCGACCGAGCGGCGTTCCCGACACGAACGCATCGAAAACGTCGTCCGCCGCGCCGGTCTTCGAGACAAGATCCTTCAGTTTGACCGTTTCCGTCGGCCCCGGCGACAGGACATTCACCCGCACGCCGGTTCCCTTGAGGTCAAGCGCCCAGCTTCGGGCGAAGTTCCGGACCGCCGCCTTCGACGCGCTGTAGACGCTCATCGCCGGCGTGCCCATCGCGCCGACGGTCGAGCCGGTCAGGATGATCGACCCGCCGGGCCGTAAGAGCGGCAGGGCCTTCTGGACGGTGAAAAGCGTGCCCTTGACGTTGATGTCGAAGGCGTCGCCGTAATGCGCTTCCGTGATCTCCCCCAGCGGGGCGAAGTCCCCGATCCCGGCGTTGGCGAAGAGAACGTCGACGCCGCCCTTCTCCGTTTTCACCGTTTCGAACAGGCGGTCCAGATCAGCGAGGTCGGTGATGTCGCCCTGGACGGCCCGAGCCTGCGGGCCGAGTTCGCCAAGCGCCGTGTCCAGCGCCGCCTGGCGGCGTCCGAAGATGTAGACGAAGGCGCCTTCGGCGACAAATCGCTTTGCCGCGGCGAGGCCGATGCCACTTGCTCCGCCGGTGATGACGGCGGTCTTTCCATCGAGCTTACCCATGGGATGTCTCCTGTGTCCGGTTGCTGCAAGAACGGTGAATTCGGTTGCAACCCGGACCTGGGAAGCCTATTTCTTTTCATCAAGTATGCACCATTTGGTAAGTACTCAGAAAATTGGCGGGGATTGGAAATGAAGCCGAAAGATCCCGAATTCGCGCCCTTCATCTGCGGCCTGGACGCATCAATCCGTCTGATCGGCGGCAAATGGAAGCCGCTCATCCTCTTCTTTCTCGCCGCGGGGCCGAAGCGATATGGCGAACTGAAACGCTGCGTTCGCGGGGTCAGCGACAAGGTCCTGATCCAGCAACTGAAGGAAATGGAGGCGCACGGCATCGTGGCGCGGACGGACTACAAGGAAATCCCGCCGCGGGTCGACTATGCGCTGACGGGTCTCGGAAAAAGCCTCGGCGACGCGATGGTCCCGCTCTGCGTCTGGGGCGAGGAGAATGCGCCCGCCATCGCATCGGCGCTCACAGGAGCGGGGGGCGGCGCGGCTGGGGGCACGGCTGGCGGCACGGGACGACGGGTCAAGCAGACCGCCCCGCCGCCCCCGGGTCGAGCCCCATGATGGCCAAAAGGTCGCGACCCGCCGTCCAGTGACATGCCCGCCAACCGGCGGCATCCCGCTGATCCGTTCCGCGGCCCTGAAGAAGGCACAGTCGGGCTTCCGCGCTCCGACCTGGGCGGAATGGATCATCCCGTCGACGCGAGCGCCGAGCGCCAGACGCTCCATCAGGTAGGCCGCCCTGAGATGCTCCTGATTGCTTGCGAGATAGACGCCGATGCGCGCAGCCGGTCCTGCAATCGGGCGACGGTCCCCTGAGCCGGGCATTGCGACGCGAACGGCGGTGCTGGGATGTACGGCCGCGATGGGCCCAGAACCGGTTCAGGACTTGGTCGCGACGGCGATGTGCGCTGTTCCCGGCATACGGATCACGCCGTCAATTCGCCAGCGGTCGGCCAGTCGATTGGCTTCCGCAAGGATCGCATCCTGCGCCGCGCTCTCGAGGCCGACGATGAGTGGGTTTGACCTGATCATCGGGCTTTCGCTGGCCATCACATTCTCTGGAAGTTCGAGCTGGTGGGTCCGGCTGTGCAGCGTCGCCTGTTCGAGCCCGACAGCCGCAAGTTCGCAAAGAATCAAATCCGCATCACTAAGCGCCATCATGCCGGGGAGGCCGATGTCCAGCCTTGGCCCCGGTCGTATTGCCTGACGAGCCTCCGCAAGGAGTTGATTCGGCCCGAAGCCATAGGGAGCGCTCGCGAGCCCGAGCACCGCGCGCCCGCCCGGTTTGAGAACGCGCGCCATCTCGACAAGGCCAGCCCGCCAATCGGGAAACAGCGGAATGCCAAAGACCGAACAGACGCGATCGAAACCATCCGATGGCAGATCCAGCGCCTGGCCATCCATACGAAGCGCTTCGATGGTCGTTCCAGCCGACCGGGCGACAAGCCGATCGACCATCGCCTGCGAGAAGTCGATTGCCGTCACGCGCGCGCCCGCCCGGGCCGCCGCCAGCGCCAAAGCGCCAGGGCCGGCTGCGACGTCCAGCACCGTCATCCCCGGCTCAATCCCCGCGAGTTCGACGGCGTCCTCGCAAAAACGCGCGGTAAAGGGCTCGACGCTGGCGATATAGCCGTCGGCGGTATCGTTCCAAAAATTCGCGGTCTGAATCGGTTGGGTCATCCACTCCTCCGGCGCGCAGACAGGTTTCGGACGGTCGCGGATGGCATTGTCCTGCCGCGCCCATTGTCTCACCGCTCCAGCCTGAAATACCGGTTTGGTTCCCTAGAAGCGGCTAAGTGCGGATCAAGGCCGGATTGATCAAGGCCGACGGATGCGAGAGCCAAGCATTCGGCTCCTGAGACGAGGCCCGGCAGCTCGTCACGCCCGCCATCGATGCAAGAAAGCGAGCGAAGAGCAATCCCCGTCAGGCCCGGGCTGAAAATGGCGGATGGGGTGGGATTCGAACCCACGATACGGGGTTACCGTATACACGCTTTCCAAGCGTGCGCCTTCGACCGCTCGGCCACCCATCCGCGGTGCCCGTCTTCGAGCGGCGCGCACCCTATATCGCGCGGCGGGAAATGCCAAGTCCGGGCGACGTATTTCCGCCACGGCCGAAGCGACGACCCGGCGGCCTGTGTCTTTCAGGAAATATTTGCTATATCGGCCGGGCGCCCCGGCGGCCGAACGCCCGGATGACCCGTCGGTGACCCGCCCGGCCGGCGCACTGCGCGAGGACCGCCGTCATGATCGTCGGACGCATCGTTGGCTGGATCTTCCTGCTCGCCGCCGTCGGCGTGTTCAGCTGGGACCTTGTCGCGGTCGTCATCACCGGAGACCTGTCGATCACACCGCTGGGCGAAATCTGGGCGCGCATCGACACGTCGAGCCTGCAGCTCCTCCAGGCCGGCATCCAGCGCCATGTCGCGCCGTGGTTGTGGGACTATGTCGTCCAGCCGGTCCTCGAGGCACCGGCGGCACTGGTCTTCCTCGTCCTGGGCGGGCTGCTCGTCCTGATCTTCCGGCGCCGGCGCCCGAAGGAGGCGGAGCCGGCCTACGAATAGGTAAAGGCTTTCTCGGACTTCTGTCCCGTCCTCGCGCGGTTGTCCGGCGGTGCGCCGACCCTACATTGAACCCGCGGCGGGAATGTGAAACAATGTAAGAACACTCAACCGCCGTCGATAGACCGACACTCCCTTTTCACCACGGGCGGAACGCCAAGAATGTGCCGACTGTTGGCCTATGCGGGCCCGCCCCTGACGCTGGACGCCCTGATCGCGGCGCCCGAACATTCCCTGGTGGTGCAGAGCTACAGCCCGCGGGAAATGACCTCCGGCGTCGTCAATGCGGACGGGCATGGCGTCGCCTGGTACGACCCGGACCGGCGGGCGGCACCCTTCGTCTACCGTTCGACCCTGCCGATCTGGAACGACGTCAACTTCCCCGACCTGGCGGCCTATGCGACAAGCGGCCATGTGCTTGCCTATGTCCGCAGCGCAACGCCGGGCCAGGCCCTCGACTTTTCCAATACCCAGCCGTTCGTCAGCGGGGAACTTTCATTCATCCATAACGGTTTCATCACAGGTTTCCGCCAGCCTGCCGGCGGCGGCCTGCACCGGCGCCTGCGCGCGCAACTGGAAGACGACATCTACGCGATGATCCACGGCAACACCGATTCGGAGCATGTCTTCGCCTGGCTGGTCCAGCATGTCCGGGCGGCGGGCGACCTGTGCCGCGGGATCGAGGCGGGTCTCGCCGGTCTGGAAGCCATCGCGGGGGACCTGCCGATGTCGCTGAATTTCGCCATGAGCGACGGCAAGACGATCGTCGCGGCCCGCCATGCCCTGAACACCGCCCCGCCGAGCCTGTATTGCCTGACCGGTCATGCGCGCTTTCCGGGCGCGACCCTCGTCACCTCGGAGCCGCTGTTCGACGACCCGGCCTGGACGGCCTGTCCGGCGAACAGCCTGACCGTCCTCTCGCACGGGACGGCCGACCGTCCGAGGGTCCATGCTCTCGCCGCCTGACCACGCCCCGCCGTCCGTCGCCGAGGCCGACGCCGGAGCCGGCCGGCCGGTCCAGGCAGCAAGCCTGGCGACGGGCGGCGATTTCGCCGCCGCCTTCCAAGAGATGCGCGCCAGCACGCTCGCTTTGTTCGACGGGGTGAGCGACAGGGATTTCCGGCGCCAGCGCCACCCCGACTTCTCGCCCATCGGCTGGCATCTCGGCCACATCGCCTACACCGAGGCTGCCTGGATCCTCCAGAAGGCGGGCGGCCAGCCCCTGCCCCGGCCGGAACTGGAGAAGACGTTCCATGTCGAAGGTCTGGAAAAATCCCGGCGGGACGCGATCCCCGAATACGACCGCGTCTGCGACTATGCGGCGGACATCCGGCACCGGGTGGACAACTGGTTCGCCAGCGGCGCGGTCGAGGAACATGCGCGGCTGATCCATTTCGTGCTGCAGCACGAATGCCAGCACAACGAAACGGTCAACCTGCTGATGGCGTTCGACCGGGCGAACGGTCAGGCGTTGGACGCCGTGTCGTCCCGGGACCACGTGCCGGACATCGACTTCGTTCCCGCCCCCGGGGGACCCGCGCGCGTCGGCAGCGACGCACCGGCGGCCATGGACAACGAGGGGCCGGTCCACGAGGTCGCGGTCGCGCCTTTCGCGCTCGCCCGCCACCCGGTCACTCAGGCACAGTTCGCCGGATTTATGGCCGACGGGGGTTACGACACCCCGGCCCTGTGGAGCGCGGCCGGATGGCGCTGGAAGTCCGAAACCGGTGTCGACCGCCCCCTGTACTGGACCGCCGACGCGCCGGACCACCCGGTCTGCGGCGTCGCGTGGTACGAGGCGGACGCCTTCAGCCGCTGGGCCGGCGCCCGCCTGCCGACCGAGTTCGAATGGGAATGGGCCGCCCGCGGCCCCGACCCGGCCCCCGACGTCACCACCCCCTGGGGCGGATCGCTGCCGGACTGGCGGCACTGCGCCTGCGAGGCGGCGCGGGCCGAGGCCTCCGTGCCCAACGGACCGGGCGGGACGGTCCCCGTCGGATCGCACCCGGCCGGCGCCTCGCCCTTCGGCATCGAGGACATGCTGGGCAACGTCTGGGAGTGGACAGGTTCGCTGTTCAGCCCATATCCCGGGTTCGATCCCTGGCCCTATCCGGGCTATTCCCAAGCCTATTTCGACGGCTGCCACTACGTCCTGCGCGGCGGCAGCTGGGCCACCCGTCGCTGGGCGATGCGGACCAGCTTCCGCAACTGGTATCAGCCCGGCATCCGCCAGATCCTGGCCGGTTTCCGCTGTGCGCGAGATGTATGATGGATAAAGAAACAAAACGACCGGAGACGAACGGCCTCGAGGAGGCGCCTGTCGCGCACTTCGAGGCGGGCGCGGTGGAGACCGACGGCGGCAGCGATCGGCTGCGCTGGACGGAGTTCCCGCCGGACGCAGGGCAGGAACAGGACGGCGACGACGTGATCGCCGGCCTGACCAACGTGCCGAAGAGCCTGCCGCCGAAATATTTCTACGACGATATCGGCTCGCAGCTGTTCGAGGACATTACCGATACGCCGGAATATTACCCGACCCGAAGCGAGCAGGAGATCCTGAACGCCCGGTCGGCCGATATCGCGGCCATCACCGGGCCCTGCGATCTGGTGGAGCTCGGCAGCGGCAGCTCCCGCAAGACGCGGGTCCTGATCGAGGCCTATATCGACGCGGCCGGTCCGGAAGGCCTGCGCTACATCCCCGTCGACGTGTCGGGCGGCATCCTCAAGGAGAGCAGCCGCGACCTGGTCGAGACCTTCCCGGACCTGGACATCTGGGGACTGGTCGGCACCTACGAACAGGCTCTTGCCGGAATGCCGGCCCGGGAACTGGGCGCACGAATGATCCTGTTCCTGGGGTCGACCATCGGCAACCTGACGCCGGATCAGTCCTACGAATTCCTGCGCGGGGCGGCGGGGCGGATGCGGCCGGGCGAGTATTTCCTGATCGGCTACGACCTGCGCAAGGACCCGGCGGTACTGGAAGCCGCCTATAACGACGCGGCGGGTGTGACTGCTGCCTTCAATCTGAACATGCTGCGGCACCTGAACGACCGGTTCGACGGCGATTTCGACCTCGACCGTTTCCGCCACAAGGCCTTCTACAACAGCGATCTCCACCGGATCGAAATGCACCTGGAGAGCCTGGCGGAACAGACGGTCCGCCTCGGCGCGCTCGACCTCGACATCCGTTTTGCGGCCGGCGAGACGATCCATACGGAGATCTCGCGCAAGTTCACCGCGGAATATATGGAGGAGACCTTCGGCTCCATCGGCTTCTCGCCGGTCAAGCATTTTACGGACGCCGCCGGGCGGTTCGGGTTGAGCCTGTTCCGGTTGGATTGAGGCGGCGCCCTATCCTGCGATCACCGCGCCAGGCTCTCCGATAGACCCCGGATCAAGTCCGGGGTGGCGATGAAACTCCAATAAGAACACCGCGCCACCCCGGCCCCGAGCCGGGGTCCATTGCCGCGACGTGAGGGCTGTTTGAGAGAAGCCGTCA
>CAYGKX010000158.1:0-8824 GCA_964350225.1 uncultured Rhodospirillaceae bacterium
GGCCGGAGCCGTCGTCGGTGTCGCCGATATACATGCCCGGCCGCTTGCGGACGGCGTCCAGGCCGCGCAGCACCTTGATGGAATCGGCGCCGTATTCCTCACCATTTCCATTGGGGCCGTTTCCGCCGCCGTTTCCATTGCCGTTTTCGGGCGTGTCGCTCATGGGTCAGTCCTTCGGGGTCTCGGTGACCGCGCCATCGGCAACGGTCATAAAACGCGCCCGCTCGGCGAGCGCGGAAAAAAGGGTGGGATCGGTGCCTGTCATCCAGGCCTGGGCGCCGAGCGCGGCGATCTCGTCGAAAAGGGCGGCGCGGCGGACCTCGTCCAGATGGGCCGCGATCTCGTCCAGCAACAATATGGGGGCGGCGCCCCGCGAAAGCTTCATCAGCCGCGCATGGGCCAGGACGATTGCCACGAGGAGCGCCTTCTGCTCGCCGGTCGAACACAGGTCCGCCGGCATGTCCTTCGCCCGGTGCCGGGCCGAGAGGTCGCTGCGGTGCGGGCCGGTCAGGGTGCGCCCTGCCTCGCCGTCGGCGCGGCGCGCCGCGGCGAGGGCCTCGCGCAACCAGTCCTCGGCTGCGAGCGCCGGGCCCGACGCGACCCGCGCCTCGACCTCGCCCTCGATGGCCAGGTCCGGTACCGGAAAGGCGCTGATGCCAAGGTCGACCGCCTGCGCCAGCCTCTCGACGGTTTCCCGACGGGCGGCCGCCACGGCCACCCCGTTCTCCGCCATCTGGCCCTCCAGCGCGGCCAGCCAGCGGTCGTCCCGCCGGCCATCCTTGAGCAGACGGTTCCGCTCCCGCATCGCCCGTTCGTAGGCGGACAGGCGGGCGACATGGCTCGGCGCGAAGCCGTAGGTCAGGCGGTCGAGGAAGCGGCGGCGGAGCGCCGCCGGCTCGACGAACAGCCGGTCCATTTCGGGTGTCAGCCACAGGACCTGAACGAGGTCGGCGAGGGCCGTCTGGGTTCGCGCCGGCGCGCCGTCTATACGCACGATCCGCCGGTCGCTCTCTTCCGCCGTCGCGTCGGGATCCCGCCCGGTTCCGGCCTTGCGCTCCCCGTCCGTGGTCAGCAGATCGGCCGCGACCGCCCAGCCGGTGCCCGGTGCCTCTCCGGCGTCCCGGATTCGTTCGACTTCGGAAATCCGCGCGCGGCGGAGGCCGCGGCCGGGCGCCAGGAAGGAGAGGGCTTCCAGCAGGTTCGTCTTGCCGGCGCCATTCGCTCCGGTCAGCACGACCGTGTCGACCCCGGGTGCGACCCGCGCGCTCCGGTAGGAACGGAAGTCGGTCAGGGTCAGACGGGTCACCGCCTGGCGCATGGTCGTCCCGGGTGGCGCCGCGCCCTGGGCGCCGCCCGACCGGGGGGCCATGGCCTTCATGCCGGCATTCAGTCTCCGCACTCCGTGCGATGCCCGCGGCCCACCGGTTACACCCGCATCGGCATCAGGACATACAGGGCGCTGGCGTCGGCGCTGTCGCGGATCACCGTCGGCGAGCCGGCGTCGGCCAGCATGAACTGCATCGTGTCGCCGTCGATCTGCGAGGCGATGTCGAGCAGATATTTGGAGTTGAAGCCGATCTCGAGCGCGCCCGAGTCGTAGGACACCTCCAGCTCCTCCGTCGCGCTTCCGGCGTCGGGGCTGGTCGCCTTCAGGGTCAGGGCACCGGCGTCCATGACCAGTTTCACGGCCCGGGACTTTTCGGTGGAGATGGTCGACACGCGGTCGACCGCCTGGCTGAAGGCCTTGGTGTCGACCTCCAGCGGTTTGTCGTTGTCCTTGGGAATGACCCGCTCGTAGTCCGGGAACGTGCCGTCGATCAGCTTCGACGTCAGGATGACATCGCCGACCGTGAATCTGATCTTGGTCTCCGACAGCGCGATCCGGACGTCGTCGTTCGTATCGTCGAGCAGCCGGCGCAGTTCGCCCACCGCCTTGCGCGGCACGATGACCCCCGGGATCTCCTCCGCGCCTTCCGGCAGCGGCATTTCCAGACGGGCGAGGCGATGGCCGTCGGTCGCGACCGCACGCAGCATCTTCACACCGTCATGGTCGGCGGCGTGGCAGTAGATGCCGTTCAGGTAATAGCGCGTCTCCTCGGTCGAGACGGCGAAACGCGTGCTGTCGATAAGCTGGCGCAGGTCCTCCGCCTTCAGGGTGAACTCGTGCGGCAGGGTGCCGTCGCCCATCGAGGGAAAATCCTCCTTCGGCAGGCTTTGCAGCGCGAAGGAGGAGCGGCCGGCCCTGAGGTTGACCTGGCCCGAGTCGGCGTCCAGCGCCATCTCGATCTGCGCCCCGTCCGGCAGCTTGCGGACGATGTCGTAGAGGGTGTGGACCGGCGCGGTCGTCGCGCCCTCGACCCCGACATCGGCGGACGTCTTGTCGACGATGTCGATGTCCATGTCCGTCGCGCTCAACGACACCTGGCCGTTGGCGGCCTCGATCAGGACGTTGGACAGGATCGGGATGGCGTTGCGCCGTTCGACGACACTCTGCACATGGGCGAGGGAGGTAAGAAGCGCCGCGCGCTCGATGGTCAATTTCATGGTTCAACGGCCCCGTGGGTCGACCCGATTTCGGGCGCCCGGTACAAAGGCGCCGCGATCGGGTTTCTGTCTGATGCGGCCGGCCTACCCCGGCTGCCTGTTTCCCGGCCGGCGGACCGGCCGAATTCATCCTGCCTCCGCCGGGCCGCCCGGCCCTTCCGGCCGAAACCGGAGTGCCAGATCGGCCAACGGCCCGGCCCGTCGGCATGCTGTCCGTGCGTCTGCGAATGGGAGATGCGAGACACCGGCCGGCGCCCGCGGAACCGGGCCGGGATTATAGCAGACGTGCCTTGTTTCCAAAGGATTTTCGCGGGAATCGGCGGGGGCGCCGGGGCATCGTCGATAGGCGGTTCCGGCGGCGGGCGATATCCAGGCCCGGCGCCCGTCTTCCCGTCCTTCGAGACGCGCTTCGCGCTCCTCAGGATGAGGTTTCTTGATACGTTTCAAAGACTTCATCCTGAGGAGCCGGCGCGGCCGGCGTCTTGAAAGCTGGGCGGACGAGCACCGACGCTATCGCCGCGCCTGATCGCGGCATAAGCTCTTGCCGAAACCGCAAGACGGAGAGGAACGCCCGTGCCTTTCATCGAAGCCGCCAACCCCCAGATCGCCTCCTGGACGGGGCTGCATCTTTTCCATGCCGGGCTGTCGAGCTGCTCCCAGCGGGTCAGGATCGTACTGGCGGAGAAGGGGCTCGACTGGGAGAGCCATGTCGTCGACCTGCGTGCGAACGAGCATGCGACAGCGTGGTATCAGTCGATCAACCCGGACGGGCTGGTCCCGGCGCTGGTGGTCGACGGCCGGGTGATGATCGAGAGCATCGACATCATCGATTGGCTGGACGCGACCTGGCCGGAGCAGCCCCTGCGCCCGGCGGAACCGGCGGCCGAGGCGGAGATGCTGGACTGGATGCGGAAGGCGGACGCAGCCCAATATTCCCTGAAGGTCCTGTCCCACGAGTTCCTGTTCAAGCCGGCCAAGCGCCTGTCGCCCGAGGCGCTGGAAGATTTCCTCGCCAACCACAAGAACGAGAAGCTGCGCGCGTTCATGCGCACCTATTGCTCGGAAGAGGGCTTCACGAAGGAGCAGATCGACGCGCAACTGACGGTCCAGCACGACCGTTTCGCCGAACTGGACGCGACGCTGGCCGACGGGCGGTCCTGGATCCTGGGCGAGGACTTCACCCTGGCCGACGTCGCGTGGGCGCCGAACGTGCATCGTATGGGGCTGATGGACTACCCCCTCGACCGGCACCCACACCTGTCGGACTGGTACGCGCGCCTGAAGAAACGGCCGAGCTATCGGGTCGGGCTGGAGGAGGCCGAGGGGACCGCCGCCCGGTCAGGGTTCGCCGCCTATTCGGAACTGCGCCGGACGGAAGGGACGGATGTGACGAAATACGGACCGCTGGCAGGGTGACGCTGTCGGCCTCGGGCATGGCGCGCGAGGTTCCCATCCTTCGAGACGCGCTGCGCGACCCTCGGGATGAAGTCTTCAAGTCAGGTCAACAACTTCATCCTGAGGCGGGCGCGAAGCGCCCGTCTCGAAGGATCCGATGCCGGGCCACCCGGTCCGGGGACCGGCGCAGCCTTACCCCTTCAGCATCCGGATCAGGAGATCGACGTCCTCGTTCAGCGCCGGGTCGGTGGCGCGCAGTTCCTCGATCTTCTTCACGCCGTGCATGACGGTCGTGTGGTCGCGGCCGCCGAACTTGCGGCCAATCTCCGGCAGGGAGCGCACCGTCAGCATCTTGGCGAGATACATCGCCACCTGACGCGGCCGGGCGACGGCACGGGCGCGGCGGGCGGAATGCATGTCGGACATGCGGATGTTGTAGTGCTCGCAGACCCGCTTCTGGATCTCCTCGATCGTGATGTGCCGGTCGTGTGCGCGAAGGACGTCGTGCAGGGTCTCCTGCGCGGTCTCCAGCGAGATCGGCCGGCCGACCAGGGTCGCGTGGGCGACGATGCGGTTCAGGGCGCCCTCGAGCTCGCGAACGTTCGAGGTGATCTTGTGGGCGAGGAACTCCAGCACCTTGACCGGAATCTGGACATCAAGCCCTTCAGCCTTCGATTCCAGGATCGAGAGGCGCAGTTCGTAGGTCGTCGGGTGGATATCGGCGACGAGGCCCCAGCCGAGGCGGGAGCGGAGACGCTCCTCCATGCCCTCAAGGTCGACTGGCGACTTGTCGGCCGAGATGACGACCTGGCGGTTCTCGTCCACCAGGGCGTTGAAGGTGTGGAAGAACTCCTCCTGGGTCGAATCCTTGCCGCTGATGAACTGGACGTCGTCGATCATCAGCACGTCGACCGACCGGAACTGCTCCTTGAAGGCCATCGTGTTCTTGAAGCGGAGCGCCCGGATGAAGTGGTTCATGAACTTCTCGGCCGACAGGTAGACGACCTTGCGCGACGGATCGTTCTGGCGAATGCGCCAGGCGATGGCATGCATCAGGTGCGTCTTGCCGAGCCCGACCCCGCCATAGAGGAAAAGCGGGTTGAAGCGCACCTCCTTCGCGTCGGCCACGCCCATCGCGGCCGCATAGGCCAGCTCGTTCGGCTTGCCGGGGACGAAATTCTCAAAGGTGAGGCGCGGGTCGAGCGAGGCACAGATATCCGTACCGTCGCCCAGGGCGCCGTCGTCGTTCGCCGAGGCCGGCAGCGGCGCGACCCTGCGCGTCCCGGCGGGCGTTGCAGACGGTGCGGGCGCCGGCGCGGGATCGGCAGCCTTCGGATCAGCGGCCGCTGCGGTGCCGGACAGAATCTCGATGGCGAGCGCGCGGACGGAGCCGTCCTCGCTTTTCCACAGGTCCAGCAGACGGTCCCCGTAATGCGCGGCGACCCAGTCGCGCATGAACCGGCTGTTGACGCCGAGGATGACCTTGCCGTCGACAAGCTGCGCGAAGGTCAGTGGCTTCAGCCAGCTCTTGAAGGCAGCCTCGCCAAACTCGTTGCGCAGCCGGGCGCGGATGCGCGCCCAGGCCGTATCCGGCGAACGCGCCGACGCGCGGTCGCCCGCCGCGTCCCTGCTCGCCTGGCGCTCGATCGGCGCCGCCTGCTTCCTCAATTCCGGTTTAGCCATCGATTACCCAACCCTCTGCGGGCCTTTCATGAAGCGCCCGTCTGTTGTGTTCCGTTACTTCCCCTGGGCATTCGCCCACTCTTCTTGCGGACCCGGTCTGCGCCGGGTCTCGTCCTGCGAAACCCGCTCTGCGTTAATCCTGGATCCAGGGCAGGCCTTCGGCCTTCCAGCCCTCGGACGTCCCCCGGTGGCGCGTCGCGTCGTGGCCGCCCTCGAACCCGCCGGCAACGTTGAAGCACTGCGTATAACCGGCCTGGGTCATCGCGATCGCCGCATTGCGCGACCGGGCCCCCGACCGGCAGATGAAGTACAATTTCTTGTCGGGCGCCGCGCCGGCGTCCGCCAACTGCTGGACGAACTGGGGATTGAGCTGCATCGACGGATAGACCTGCCACTGCACCAGCAGCGGTTGTTTGCCGGCGGCGGACAGGTCCGGCAGCCCGACGAACGCCCATTCGGCCTGTGTACGCACATCGACCAGCATGGCATCCGCGTCTTGGCGGATATCCTCCCAAGCGTCGGTCGCGCTTACATCCCCCGCATAGTCAACCATCGTTAATCTTTTCCCCTCCACACAGACCAATCACGATACACGATCAGGCAATCGATATCAAAATATAATTCAGAAAAACCTGCCCGTGACAGTTCAGCCTGAAGTCTCAGGGAAGTAAAAACAATACGCCGCCGCGCCTTTTATCTGCAAGACGCGGTCGGTTTTATTACAGCGGGAACGATTTTGGTAAGTCTTTGTGGGCGCATATGAAATAACCATAGGTACACCCGACTTCGCCACTTGTCCGAAGCCACATAACTGTAACCAGCGGCCCATTTCCGCACAAGTGGACCGAAGGCAGAACATCATATTTTCGTCATCGTCGCAGTCCGGTGGGTAGAGGCGTTCTGTAAGCCGTCCGCGTTAACCCTTTGTGATTCCGATGCTTCGGCGAAGAGCGTGCTGACGAAAAAAATTCGCGCGTGCGAATGAACCATTTTTCAACCACAAGGTGCATGCGGCGATGCCGCCTTGCCTCCGCCCGGGACTGAGCCATCTTGCCTCGGTGACACAGCGGGTCACAACTGTTCGAATCCCGGGACATGCACGGAAGTATCTTCATTTTTGGCCTCGGCTACACGGCCGGGCGCCTTGCGGCGAACCTCGTGGCGGCGGGCTGGACCGTGCGGGGAACGGTCCGGTCCACTGGCCCCGACGCCCCCCGCATGTCCGGCATACAGACGCTCGTCTTCGACGGCACCCGGCCCGGCACCGGTGTCGCCGAGGCCCTCGCCTCGGCCGATCACCTGCTTGTCTCCGTCCCGCCGGATCGCGACGGCGACCCCGTCCTGCGCCACCACCGGGCGGACATTGCGGCCGCGGGCCAGGGCCGTCTCCGCTGGATCGGCTATCTCTCGACCACCGGGGTCTATGGTGACCGCGGCGGCGACTGGGTCGACGAGGAATGCGCCCTGTCGCCGTCCGGCGCGCGGGGGGCGCGCCGGGTCGCGGCGGAACGGGACTGGGCCGAACTGGGCTCGGAAATGGGGGTGCCGGTACATCTCTTCCGGCTCGCCGGCATTTACGGTCCCGGACGCAACCAGCTCGAGACCGTGCGGGCCGGAACCGCCCGCCGCCTCGACAAGCCCGGCCAGGTCTTCTCGCGCATCCATGTCGACGACGCGGTTCGGGTGCTGCACGCCTCGATGGCGCATCCGGCATCGGTGACCGCCGGAGGCACGGCCTATAACGTCTGCGACGACCGCCCGGCCGCACCCGGCCAAGTCGTGGCCCATGCCGCGGCGCTCCTTGGCGTCGACCCGCCGCCGATCGAACCCTTCGAAACGGCGAACCTGTCGCCCATGGCGCGATCCTTCTACGACGACAACAAGCGGGTCCGGAACGACCGCATCAAGCGGGAGCTGGGTGTAACCCTCCGCTATCCCGATTACGAGGCGGGTCTCGCCGCCCTCCTGCCGACCGTGGGCAACGCGGAACGTTAGGCCGCCTCGATCTCCCGGCAGAGGGTCGAGACGGTATCGCACAGGCGGGTGAGATACTGGTCCGTCGACAGGCGATGGTCGCCGCGCTTGATGAGGGTCAGTTCGACATCGTCGCTGACGAGCTGTTCCATCAGCCGCATCGCCGTCTGCCAGGGAACGTCGGGGTCGGCCATGCCCTGGAGCAGGCGGACGGGGCAGTCCAGCGCGACGCCGTCGCCGCGCAGGAGGAGACGGTTCCGCCCTTCCTCGATCAGCCCCATCATGACCGGCGTCGGTTCCTCGCTATAGGGCGAGGGTTCGTAGATGACCCGCTTTTCCTCGAGCTCGCGGCGGAGGGGCGCGGGCATCTCTTCCCACATCAGGTCTTCGGTGAAGTCGGGCGCCGCCGCGATGCCGACGAGCCCGGCGACCCTGTCCTTCCGGGCGAGGGCGGCGAGCAGCATGACCCAGCCGCCCATCGACGAGCCGACAAGGACCTGCGGCCCCTCGGTCGCCGCATCGATCGCCGCGACCGCATCCTCGGCCCAGCGTCCGATGGTTCCGTCCTCGAAAGTACCGGACGATTCACCGTGGCCCGTGTAATCGAAGCGCAGGAAGGCCCGCCCCTCGGCCCGGCAACGTTCCTCCAGCGCCAGGGCCTTGCCGCCCTGCATGTCGGACCGATATCCGGGTAGGAAAACGACACCGGGCGAACGGCCCGGTGTGCGGCGGTAGGCGATTGTGGCCCCATCGGCGCATGTTAGAATGTCGGGCGGCGCAACGCCGTTCATGAGACACCTCGTGACTGAGATCCCCGGGCGGCGGGGTTGACGGACATGACCCACCGCGCGGGATGGCGCCCTGACGCCGCGCGGCGATAGCGCGACACAATGAACAAAGCACGTGATCCCCTGACAGACAACAATGCGGCGCCGGCCCCTGGGGAACCGGCGAAGGCGCCGAACGTCCTGCAGGTGCTGCCGCGCCTGGTGACGGGCGGGGTGGAGCGCGGGACGATCGAGGTCGCCTCGGCAATCGTGGCCGCGGGAGGCCGGGCCGTCGTGGCGTCGGCCGGCGGCCCCCTGGTCCGGGAACTGGAGCGGGCGGGGGCCGAACATGTCCAGCTGCCGGTCGACCGCAAGGGCCCGCTCAAGATCGTCGCCAATGGCCGGCGCCTGGCCGACGTGGCGCGCAGCCGCGACATCGACGTCATCCATGCCCGCTCCCG
>CAYGKX010000159.1:0-5422 GCA_964350225.1 uncultured Rhodospirillaceae bacterium
CCTCGCGGCACATATATTCGATGGCGTCCTGGTCGCCCAGCCAGTCCGACCCCTTCACGGTGTCGTACATGTGCCAGCGCCAGTCGTCGTCGCCCATGTTCCCGAGGGACGCGGAGATGCCGCCCTGGGCGGCGACGGTGTGGGAGCGGGTGGGGAAGACCTTGGTGATACAGGCCGTCTTCAGCCCCTTTTCGGCCATGCCGAAGGTGCCGCGCAGCCCGGCGCCGCCCGCGCCGACGACGACGACATCGTAGTAATGGTCGGTAATCTCGTAAGCCTTGGCCATCGTGCGGCTAGCCTCCAAACGCGATCTTGAGGACGGCGAAGATGCCGAGGAGCGCCAGGATCAGCGCCGCTGCCTTGACGATGAGGAGCAGCGCGATCTTCACCCATCCGGTATGGACATAGTCCTCGATGACCACCTGCAGACCGAGCTGGCCGTGGTGAAATGTCGCGGCGATCAGGAGGACGAGCAGGACGGCGGTGATCGGGTGGCCGACCCAGGCTTTCATCGCTGCGAGGTCGGCGCCGACCATCGAGATGACGCTGACGACGAACCAGATGACCAACGGCACGAGGGCGATGGCGGTAACCCGTTGGGCCCACCAGTGGGCAGTGCCTTCCTTGGCGGAGCCGAGGCCGCGGACGCGGCCGATGGGCGTGCGGAATTCCATGTCTTGTGCCTCCCCTAGACCGCGTAGCCGACGATCCAGGCCAGGATCGTGAGGCCGGCGGCGGCCGCGACGACGAACAGTCCGCTCGCCCGGGCACTGCCCAGTTCCAGTCCCTTGCCGGTGTCCCACAACAGGTGCCGGATGCCATTGCAGAGATGGTAGAAAAGCGAGGCGGTCCAGCCGAAGAGCAGGATCTGGCCGACGATCGACCCGATGAAGGATTGGGCCGTCGCGAAATGGGCCGGGCCGGCCGCCGCGGCGACGATCCACCAGGTCAGCAGCAAGGTGCCCCCGGCCAGTGCAATACCCGTCGCCCGGTGTAGGATCGACAGGCTCATGGTCCATTGCCAGCGATAGATCTGGATGTGCGGCGACAACGGCCGCTCATGGCGCACGGGCGTCTCGGTCTCGCTTGCCATCATTCTCCCCGATATGGCGGGCCGGAAGGCCGGTCCGGATTGCGCGCCCGATTACGCCTGGCCGCCCGCGGTCCGGATCGGGATCTCGCGTCCCGTAAGCCGGCCGGACGGCATCTTCCTGAAGGTCGGGCCCGGCGCCCGTCGCGCCCTGTGGAAAAGACGCGGCGGGTGCCGCCTGCCATGGTGTTTAGACCCGGGGCGATGCCAAGTCAACGCGACCACCTGCCCGAATCCGCACGGATGCAGGGCAGAGCTGCCGCGCGTTCCCTGCAGGCCTTGCGACGACGGCCCGTTGTCCGGACCGGTAGCGACCCCGAGATTGGCGCAATGCAGCAATTTTCAGAATGCAACGCAGCAGGAAATTGCCAGACCCGCACAATGGGGATGATCGGCAACCGCACACAAGTGCATGGTTTCGATGGCTTTATTTCATCAGGAACAATCGGCCTGGCCCCGTTCGCCCCCGCGCACCCAGGCGAAATGTGGATAACTTTGTGGACGGAATATCGTCGCGATGTGGGCAGCACCTTGCCTTATGCACAGGAAAAGTCGCTGCCTTGGGGCTTCAAGATTGCATTTCTCTTACAGCGCCGGGATCATTTCTCCCGGTTAGCTCATGCGTCGACGCTCTCCCGAAGGTGAGAGCCCGAGAGGGGAGCGACGAGGGTGGCGCCGCAATCTTGGGGAGGCGCGAGCGAGGGGGAGCCGTGTGGCACCGTCACGTCCGCCGACCGGGAAATCGGTTGCCGCCCGGCCAGGCGACGGGACCGCGGGTATCAGGCATTCGCCGGGAGCCCGCAATCCACGTCGCAGGGGGGTCTCTCGACGGTTGAGTGCGTGCCGGGCCCTACCGCGGCCCCGCGCAGGCTTATGGGCCTCATGCGCGGAAGCAGGCGGTTCGCCCCACCAAGGCTCGCGGTGTTCTCCCAGCATCGCATGATGGGCCGGGGCATTTGAGGGCCGGGCGGCTGGCGCCATCGGGCGCCGTGTCGTGCCGGCGGCCGGTTGGGGGCTTCCCGCCCCCTTCCGGGAATGTCGGCGGCGCGCCAACGGAGAGATGCCGTACCGGCGGTCATGTCGCGGGGCCGCCGGTTTCGCCGGAAGCGTCGTTGGTGCCTGGACCGACGCTTCGCCCGATCGGCGAATTTTCCGTCCTGTGCACATCGGCAAAGGCGCGGCCAAGCCCGCCCGAGCCTGGGTCCGCAGGGACCGTTGCACGCAGGGACTGGACTGGCCGAGAGTGAGAAAGCCGGTTGTCGCCGGGGTGGTTGCTGCGGTTCACCCGGACGACGAGACGGAGGCGTCAGGGGAAATGCGTTCGGCCCTGCCCGGTGCCGGATGCGCCGCGAAGCCGCAAGGCCTCGCCCCCTGGCGCTTCTTTTTTGTGAGGCGGGAGTCTAAGCCCCACCGGACGATGGCAGCAAGTAATTTTTTCTTTTGAAATCTTGCGAAGTCTTGGACGACCGTAGAGTTCGCGGCAACTCAGAACCAGTTCCCACAGTTCTCAATCGCTCTCTGCTCGTCCTGAGGTGGCCGCCCGAGGCGGCCCTCATTGGGTGGGCGCCGCCGACAAGCCGCCATTCGAGGCCCGATTACGCGGGCACCTCAGAGTGAGCCGGAGAATTGAAGATGGGGGTTGCGCCCGCCTATTTTCGCGGCATCAGCACCGTATAGTCGAAGTCCAGCACGACGGCCGGGTCATACTTGCCGTCCTCACCCTTGCCGGGGAAGCCGTCCGCGTTCCGGTTCTTTACCGCGACAAGGCGCAGGCGAAGCGCGCCGACGTCGGTGCGGGCGGGGATGTCGAACACATCCAGTACCTCGCTCCAGGCATATATCGTGTCGCCGGCGAAGACGGGGGCGACATGGCGGCCGCCGTTGATGGCGGCGATACGGAAGCCATTGGCAAGGCCGTTGAAGGACAGCGCGCGCGCGATCGAGATGACATGGCCGCCATAGACCAGCCGCTTGCCGAACCGCCCCTGGCTTTCGGTGTGAAAGTTGAAGTGCACCTTGGCGGTATTCTGGTAGAGGCGCGTGGCGAGGGCATGCTCCGCCTCCTCGACCGTCGTACCGTCGACATGGTCGATACGCTCGCCGATCTTATAGTCGTCCCAGCAATAGGGCTCGCCCGCCGCGCGGAAATCGTAGCCGGCCGCGTCCAGCCCCTCGGGCATGTGGAACTCCGGGGCCGCAACCGCATCCGGCAGGTCGGGCACCACGGGATCGGGCGCCGGGGAGCCTGGATCCCGCTTGTTGACCATCACCCAGCGGACATAGTCCAGCACCGGCACGCCATTCTGGTTCGTGCCGTGGGTCCGGACATAGACGACACCCGTCTTGCCGTTGGAATTCTCCTTGAGGCCGATGACCGTCGACCGGGCCGACAACGTGTCCCCGGGATAGACAGGATGGCCGAAGACGCCGCCGGCATAGCCGAGATTGGCGACGGCATTGAGCGAGACGTCCGGCACTGTCTTGCCAAAGACCGTGTGGAAGACCAGGAGATCGTCGACCGGCGCACCGGCAAGCCCGATCCCCCGCGCGAACTCGTCAGACGACTGAGCGGCGAAGCGCGGGCCGTAGAGCGCGGTATAGAGCGCGACATCGCCCGTCGTGATCGTCCGGGGCGTGGCGTGCGGCAAATCCTGGCCGACCGAGAAGTCCTCGAAAAAATTGCCCGGATTGGTCTTGGTCATGATGTTCCCAACTTGGTTGTGCGCAAACCCGGCCCTGGACCGGGGCGACGATCCCTGTCACCCCGCTTCCAGCACGGCGATCGCATCTGCCAGCGCGACGACTCGGCGGGCGTTCTCGACATGCAGGTTCTCGATCAGCTTGCCGTCGACGACGACGACGCCCTGCCCCGCGGCCTCCGCCTCGGCAAAGGCGGCAATGATGCGTTCGGACCACTCGACGTCGTCCGGTCCGGGGGCGAAGGCGCGGTTGGCGGCGTCGACCTGCTTCGGATGAATGAGCGTCTTGCCGTCGAAGCCCATGGCCCGGCCCTGGGCGCAGACCGCGGCGAGCCCGTCCGCGTCCTCCAGGTCCAGATGCACGCCGTCGACGATGGCGAGGCCATGGGCGCGCGCGGCCAGAAGGCAGAGGCCGAGGCTGGTCATCATCGGCAGGCGGTCCGGCGTGTGTTCCGCCTGTAGATCCTTGGTCAGATCCGAGGTGCCCATGACCAGGCAGGACAGGCGGGGCGAAGATGCGGCAATCTCCGCCGCGTTCAGGATGCCGAGCGGTGTCTCCATCATGCACATGATCGTCATGTCCGCCGCCGCGCCGTAGGACTCCATCAGTTCCTCGAGATGCTGGACCTGCTCCGCGCTCTCCACCTTCGGCATGAGGATCGCGTCGGCCCCGGCCCCGACCGCGGCCGGGACGTCGGCATGACCCCAGCCGGTGTCGAGGCCGTTCATGCGGACGATGACCTCGCGCCTGCCGAAGCCCCGGGCCCGCACGGCCTCGGCCACCAGGTCGCGGGCGGCGTCCTTCTTGTCCGGCGCGACCGCGTCCTCGAGGTCGAGGATCAGGGCGTCGGCCGGGATGGTCTTCGCCTTTTCGAGAGCGCGGGCATTCGACCCCGGCATATAGAGAACCGACCGGCGCGGACGCACGGGGGTCACGGTCATGTCGTCGGAACTGTCTGTCATGGTCTGCTGCCGCGGCGCGTTTCGGTTGCTGTGGAATGGTGCGCCGCAGCATATGGAGGGCTCCCGAACGTGACAAGTAAGGCGTGTATCGGCGGCGGCATGCCGGGCAGCTGGCTCCCACGGCCGGACGCGTGGCACACTCCCGGACCATGTCCATCCTGTCCATTCAGTCCTGGGTCGCCTATGGCCGGGTCGGCAACCGCGCGGCCGTCTTCCCGCTGGAACGGCTGGGCCACGAGGTCTGGCCGGTCAACACGGTCAATTTCTCGAACCATCCCGCCTATGGCAGCCATCGCGGCGGCGTCTACCACCCGGGCGATGTCGCGGAGGTAATCGGCGAGATCGAGGCGCGTGGTGCGTTCGGCCGCTGCCGGGCGGTGCTCTCCGGCTATCTCGGTGCCGCCGGGACAGGTCGCGTCGTCCTGGACGCGGTCGACCGGGTACGGGCCGTGGACGAACGGGTGATCTACGCCCTGGACCCTGTGATGGGGGATGTCGTGGGCGGCATCTATGTCGACAAGGGGCTGCCGGCGTTCTTCCGAAGCCACGCTGTCCCGAAAGCCGACATCGTTGCCAACGACTACGACCTCAGCATCAATCGGTATCAAGCGGTCATACAAGATGACATCGAGTACTCGGCCCCGACCGAGATCCTCGACGAATTGAATGC
>CAYGKX010000159.1:5432-8457 GCA_964350225.1 uncultured Rhodospirillaceae bacterium
CCGCACCCTGCTCGCCACGCCGGCACAGGCCTGGCGGGCAACGACGCCCTGGGTCGACGTCGCCTCCTGGGGTGCGGGCGACCTCTTCTCTGCGATCTTTCTCGGCAAGTTCCTCGACAGCGCAGACCCGGTCTGGTCGCTGGGCCAGGCGATTGGTGCGACCTACGGCATCCTGCGGGAGACCCGGCGGCTCGGCGCGGACTCCCTCGCCGTCGCCGCGGCCCAGGCGGAGATCGCCGGGCCGTCCGAGATCACCCCGGTGCGGGCTCTCCGCCGCGCCTGACCCTTTCGTCCAGCGCCGCCGCAACCCGGGCGACGACGTCGTTCCAGTCGCCCCGACGGGCCTGGCGAAAGAGGCGCATGCCCGGATACCAGGCGCTCTCCCCGCCCTCGGCACCCCAGCGCCAGTCGGGAACCCGATGCAAGAGGGTCCAGCAGGGGGCGCCCATCGCGCCGGCCAGATGCGCAACGGAGGTGCAGACGGTCACGACGAGATCGAGCCGTTCGATCGCAGCAGCCGTGTCGTCGAAACTCTCCAGGCGGTCGCCCAGGTCGACGATCTTCATTCCGGCCGGCGGAGCCGCCGCCTCGGAGGCGGGCGGTCCTTTCTGCAGCGAGACGAGACGCACTCCCTCGACCGCCGCCATCGGTGCGAGCCAGTCGAGCCGGAGGGCCCTGTGCCGGTTCGCCTTGTTGCGCGGGTTGCCCGACCAGACGACACCGACGGCGAGGCCCTCTGGCCTCTCCCACGCAGCAAAGCGGGCCCGCGCCTCCTCGGACGGCCAAATGTAGGGGCCCGGCCACGGAACCGCGGCGAGGGTTGTGCCGAAAAGGCGCGGCAGGTCCATCATCGGAACCTGTAGATCGGCCGGAGGCGGAGAGCCACCCGCGACACGGGGCACGACCGCGTCGGCGCCCTCGGCGCCGGCCAAGAGGCCTGCAAGGCTGTCCTGACAATAGAGCACCACCCGCCCGCCGCGTGCCTTCACCTCAGGGAAGTAGCGCAGGAACTGGAGGGTATCGCCGCTCCCCTGCTCGGACTGGACAAGCAGCGTCCGTCCCGCGAAGGGTGTCCCGTCCCAGCGCGGGAGGCCGAAATCCGCGTAGCCGCCGAGGCGGGCGATCTTGGCGTCCTCGAAGCGGGTCGCATAATCCTCCCATCCCGCCTCGTAGTGGCCGGCGGTCAGGCGGGCGAGCCCGCGGTTGAAGCGGGCGGTCGGATGATCGGCGCGGACAGCAAGGGCCCGATCGAAAGCGTCTACCGCCGCCGGGAAGTCGCCCAGGTCGCGCAGGACATTGCCCAGGTTGTTCCAGGCCTCCGCATAGTCGGGGCGCAGCGCCAGGGCCTGGCGGTAGAAATCGGCGGCCGTCGCGTCCCGGTCCAGGTCGGTCGCGACCACCCCCATGTTGTAGAAGGCCTCCGGCCAGTCGGGTCGATGGGCGACCGCGAGGCCATAGGCCTTCAACGCGTCGGCCGGGCGACCGCTTTCGTGCAGGACGACGCCGAGGTTGAAGTTGAGGGCCGGATCGTGGGGGCGTTTCTCCAGACCCGTGCGGCAGGCCGCCACCGCATCCTCCAGCCGGCCGAGGCCGCGATAGAGCGAAGACAGGTTGACGGCCGCGGCGACATTGTCCGGCGTCGCCCGAAGGATCGACTGGTAGGCCCGGATCGCACGGTCGGCGCGCCCTTCCCGGGCCAGGCGCGCGGCGACGTCGAGCGGCGGCACATCGCCGTCGAGCGCCCGCGCGGCCTCCGCCGACGCGGCGCGGTCTGCCTCCGTCGCGCTCCCGCCCTTGTCGAGCGCGTCGTAGAACAGACGCGCGCTCGCCAGCCGGCCCGCAGCGACATGGCCCTCGGCGGCGGCCCGCAAAGTCGTCTCGCGCTCGTCGGTCATTCCCCGGCCTTGCATCAAGTCTCGCATTCCCCGCAGAAACCCGCTAAGACTGGCGCCCGGAATTCCGTATCCGGGGTGCGGTCGCCGGCCCTGGCAGCCTCTCCCGGTATACGGCACCAAACCGGCGAAGCAAACCGGATCAGCCGGTGCCACCCGGGACATCGAGGACCTCAGCCGGCGTCCGGCGGACCGCTTTTGCGGGGTCGCCACGGTACCCGAGACGGGCGCCCTTCCGACGCCATGGAAATCGTTCTTTTCTTCAAAGGGATCATCGCAGGCTTCGTCATCGCCGCGCCCGTCGGGCCGGTGGGCATCCTGTGCGCCCAGCGCACCCTGCAACGGGGGATGAGCCACGGCGTGGTCGCGGGCATGGGCGCGGCCGTGGCGGACACGATCTTCGGCGCGCTGGCCGCCTTCGGCCTGACCTTCATCGCCGAATTCCTGCTGCGGAACGGGGACTATCTGCGCCTGGCCGGCGGCTTCCTGCTGCTTGCCATCGGCGCCCATTCGCTCCTCAAGAAGATCAAGCTGGAAAGCGCGCCGCCGACCATCACCGGCACAGCCGGCGACCTTCTGTCGACCTTCATCCTGACCATCACGAACCCCATCACCATCCTGACCTTCAGCCCGGTCTTCCTGTTCCTGGGTGCGGTCGTGGCGGACGGCGACCTGGGCGGCGCCTGGACCCTCATCGCGGGGGTCTTCGGCGGATCTGTCCTATGGTGGGTGATGCTCTGCACCCTGACGGGCTTTTTCCGGCGCAAGATGACGGACAACAGCCTGCGGGTGATCAGCCGGGTGTCGGGCGGCCTGATCATCTTCTTTGGACTGCTTGTGCTCTTCAGCCTGACGGACCTGGGCCAGCGCTGGTTCGGCACGCCCTCCCTCGGCACGGAGGCGCCGGCCGCAACGGGCCCGGGCAAGGCGGGAAGCTAGACGCGCTTCACCGCCCGCCACAACGCGCGCTGCGCCGCCTCCCCGGCATGAAGGGGGGCGTAGGCCGCAAACACCCACCGCTTCATCCTGAGGAGCGCGAAGCACGCCTCGAAGAATTGGAAGGGGCGCTCCCTACGCCGCCTTCTTCATGTGGCCCTGGGCGATGAGCTCCTCGGCGATCTGAATGGTGTTGA
>CAYGKX010000159.1:8467-8824 GCA_964350225.1 uncultured Rhodospirillaceae bacterium
CGGAGGTTGTCGCCCGACACCATGAGGGCGAGGCCGTTCGGCACCGTCGGGTCGGTGCGCAGACGGCTGACATAGACCTTGTCCTCCCCGGCGCACTCGACCGGCGTGACATAGCCCTCGTCCGCCCGATGGTCGATCACCGAGATGCCGGGCGCGCCTTCCAGCGCCTTCCGGGCCGCCTCTTCCGAGATCGGGTTTTCGAACTCCAGATGAACCGCCTCGGCATGGCCGATGAAGGTCGGCACGCGGACGCAGGTCGCGATCACCGCGATTGCCGGGTCTAGGATCTTATTGGTTTCCTGCACCATCTTCCATTCCTCCTTTGTGTAGCCGTCCTCCATGAAGACGTCGATGTGG
>CAYGKX010000160.1:0-8797 GCA_964350225.1 uncultured Rhodospirillaceae bacterium
CGGATAGCTCGGCGCATGGGGGATGGCCGCCAGGCTGCCATCGGTCTTGAAAGACCACGCATGATAGGGACAGACGAAGGTCTTCGTGGTGCCTTTGGCCGCCGCGCAGAGACGGGCGCCACGATGGGCGCAGGAATTCTTTACGACGTGGATCGAGCCATCCGTGTGGCGGACCACGAGGACCTCGTCCCGCGCCATCCTTGTGCGCACGAAGTCGCCCGGTCTGGGGATCTGGCTCTCATGCGCGACATACAGCCAGGCGCGGCCGTACAGCCGGTCCATCTCCAGGTCGAAGATGTCCGGATCTGTGTAAATACGGCGGTGGACCTGGCCCTCGCGCACCAGCTCCGCCGGGTCGAACGAGCCGTTCAACGGCATGGAAGCCACCTCTTTCTAGCGGTCCGCCAAGTATGGGTTTCCGATTCCCTCCTGTCAAAACCGAATCTTGCTCACTAAAGAAAGACCCGATACTGTGATGAAACATCAGCGCGCCGTCAGCTCGTCTCACCGATGCAAAATCGGGGCCGGGCGACCGCCCGGGTAACGCCCGGATGGAGATCAGGTCGCGCACCGGGAGGTTTCCGAACGTTTCTGTTCTGAGGGAGCATCGTAATGAACACCACCAAGACACTCTTCGCCGGTGCGGCGAGCGCAGCGCTCGTCCTGTCGGCCGCGGCGGCGGTTCCCGCCCAGGCCCAGGAGGTCAAGCTGAAGGCGGCGACCTTCCTGCCGTCCCGGGCGACCTTCGTGAAACCCTTCATTCGCTGGGTGAACGAGGTGAACAAGAAATGCGCCGGCAAGGTCAGTATTTCGACGATCGGCCCGGCCGCGATCAAATCCTTCGAACAGTCCAAGGCCCTGAAGGCCGGCGTGGTCGACATGCACTACGGCCCGCCGAACTATTACAAGGGCATCATGTTCGAGGCGGACATCGCGATCCTGTCGAAGACGAGTGCGGCCGAGCAGCGCAAGAACGGCGCCTGGAAGATCCTCAACGATCTCCACAAGAAGAAGATGAATGCCGTCTACCTGACGCACCTGGGCGGCGGCATCAAATTCTACCTCTACACCAACAAGGCGGGTAAGGACGGCCGGTTCGACGGCTTCCGCATCCGCTCGGTCGCGATCTACGACAAGTTCTTCCAGTCCCTGGGCGCGCAGACCGTGCGCATCCCGCCGCCGGCGATCTTCACGGCGCTGGAGCGCCGCACGGTCGAGGGCTATGGCTGGCCGTCGTGGGGCGTTACCGATTTCGGATGGCAGAAATACACCAAGTTCCGCCATGGCCCCGGTTTCTTCAACGTCATCGTCAACATCCTGGTCAATCAGGACAAATGGAACTCGATGCCGGCGGGCCACCGGAAATGCCTGATGGATATGGCCATCTGGGTCGAGGGTGTGTGGCCGGAATGGCGCGACACCGAGACGAAGAAGCAGATCGCCGCCCAGACCAAGGCGGGCATCAAATATGTCAACATGGGGCCGGACTTCCCCAAGAAGGCCGAGGCCGGCTATTGGGAACTGCAGGAAAAGAGCAACCCGGCGTTCGTGAAGACGATGCGTCCGCTGCTGCTCGGCAAGTAGCTTTCGTGATATAGGAGAAGGGCGCTCCCGCCCGGGGGCGCCCTTGATCCTTTCCGAGATTCCCCTTTTGCCCGATAGCCCTGCTTTGGACGCGCCTATCAACAGCCGGACCGGTGGCTGGTTTGCCCGTCTGGTCGACCTGCTCGCCTGGATCGCCGGCGTGCTCATCTGCGCCGTGGTCGTGCTGATCTGCGTCGACGTCTTCGCCCGCAACACCCGCGCTTTCAACATGCCGTGGTCGCTCGAGGTCGCGCAATATACGCTCCTCGTCATCACCTTCTTCGGCGCACCCTGGGTGCTGCGCAACCAGGGCCACATCGTGATCGACCTTGTGCTGCAGAACATGGCACCGGACCGTCGAGCGAAGGTGGAACGGGTCGGATACGTGATCTGCGCCGTCGTCTGCGCGGTGCTTACCTACTTTGCCTGTCGCGTCTGGCTGCGGTCGTTCAACGCCGGCAACATGATCCACGAGACGTTCGTTTTTCCCGAGTGGTGGGTGATGAGCGTCGCTCCCCCCATATTTCTGATCCTGACCGCGATCTTTGTCGGTTGGGTCTTGCGACCGCCGGCACCGCCCGTCGGCGAGGTAGAGGACGGGCTCTAGGCGATGGAATGGTATTGGGTGCTTGCCGTCCTGATTGGCGGCGTCGTTTTCCTGATGCTCCTCGGCATCCCGGTCGTCTTCGCCTTCTTCGCGGTGAACCTCGTCGGCTCCTATTTCTTCATGGGGGGCGAGAAAGGCGTCGAACAGCTTGTTCGAAACGCGACGAGTTCGGTGCAGAATTTCGCCCTCTTGCCCATACCGCTCTTCATCCTGATGGGCGAGTTGATGTTCTACACCGGGCTCGCGGCCCGGGCGATCGACGCCATCGACAAGCTGATCGCGCGGGTGCCGGGGCGCCTGTCGCTGGTCGCGATCACCGGCGGTACGATCTTCTCCTCCCTCTCGGGCTCGACCATCGCCAACACGGCGATGCTGGGCAGCACGCTTCTGCCCGAGATGTACAAGCGGGGCTACAAGCCGGTCATCTCGATCGGCCCCATCGTGGCCGTCGGCGGCCTGGCGATGCTGATCCCGCCGTCGGCCCTCGCCGTGCTTCTGGGCAGCGTCGCGCAAATCCCGATCAGCGACCTGCTCGTCGCCTCGATCATTCCGGCGGTGATCCTGGCCGCACTCTTCTTCGGGTATGTCCTGATCCGCTGCACCATCAGCCCGGACCTCGCGCCGCCCTACGACGTCGCGGAGATGACCTGGTGGGAACGGATCCGTCCCACCATCGTCTATGTGCTGCCGCTGATGGGCATCTTCATCGTCGTCGTCGGCAGCATCATCTTCGGCTTCGCGACGCCGACCGAATCGGCCGCCCTCGGCGCGGCCGCGGCGATCATCGCGGCGGTCGCCTACCGGAAGCTGACGCGGAAGAACTTCCTCATCTCGATTACCCACACGCTCCGTTTCACGGTGATGACCCTTTTCATCATCTGCGGGTCGATCACCTTCTCCCAAATTCTCGCCTTCACCCAGGCATCCAACGGCCTGACCGGGCTGGTCGAGCAATCGGGCATGACGCCGGTTCTGGTGCTGGTCGGGATGCTCGCGATCCTCCTGTTCCTGGGCTGCTTCATGGACCAGGTCAGCATGATGATGATCACCATGCCGATCTTCATGAAGATCGTCGACGCGATCGATTTCGGCGTCGGCGGCCTGCAGGAGACACAGGTCTGGTTCGGCGTGCTGGCGCTGATGATGCTGGAAGTCAGCCTCGCGACGCCGCCATTCGGGCTGTTGCTCTTTGTCGCCAAGGGGGCGGCGCCGGAGGGCACCACGATGAAGGACGTCATCGTCTCCGTGTTGCCCTTCATCGCGATGGCGATGCTAGTGGTCGCGCTCATCATCATCTTCCCGGGCCTCACCCTGTGGATTCCCAGCCTCATCGCGCATTAGGCGGCGGCCCGGCCGGATGAAAGCGCCCGACTTCGCCTATCTGCGCGCCGACCGCATCGAGGATGTCTTCGACGCCTTTGCCGAGCATGGCGAGGATGCCCAGATCATCGCCGGCGGGCAAAGTCTCGTCGCGTCCCTGAACCTGCGCCTCTCGCAGCCGGCGGTTCTGGTTGACATCAACGGCCTGGGCGAGCTTGCCGGCATCTCCGCCGACGGCGACGGGGTACGGATCGGCGCCCTGGCCCGGCATGTGGCGGTAGCGGGCAGCGACGCGGTGGCGACGCACCTGCCCCTGATTGCCCGCGCGATGCCCCATGTCGCCCATATGGCGGTGCGCAACCGGGGCACCTTCGGCGGCAGCCTCGCGCTGGCCGATCCGGCGGCCGAGATGCCCGCCTGCCTTCTGGCGCTTGCGGGCGAGGTGGTCCTGCGCGGCCCGGGCGGCGAGCGCAGGGTGGCGGCCGACGAGTTTTTCCAGGGGCTTTACGAGACCGCCCGCGCGCCGGACGAGATCCTTGTCGAGGCCCATCTGCCCGCCGCCGGCGCCGGCGAGGTCTTCGCGTTCCAGGAATTCAGCCGCCGCCATGGCGACTTCGCCCAGGCCGGTATCGCCTGCCGGGCGCGTCTCGACGACGGTGCGATCCGGGATCTGCGTCTTGTCGTCTTCGCGGTCGAGGAACGCCCGCGGGTTATTGCCGCGGCGGCCGAGGCGGCGGACGGAAAATCTCCCATGGAGGCGCGCGACGCGGTCGCGGATGCCGTTGGCGACGTCCTCGACCCGATGGATTCGCCGCTCGCCTCCGCGGCCTACAAGCGGCATCTCGCGCGGGTCCTTGCCGGCCGCGCGATTGCGGGGCTCGCACCATGAGCGGCGCACGCCAGTCGACCATCCGGCTGACCGTGAACGGGGAGGCGGTCGAGGCGACGGTGCCCGCCCGCCGGCATCTCCTGGATTTCCTGCGCCTGGACCTCGAGTTGACCGGCTCCCATCTCGGCTGCGAGCACGGCGTCTGCGGCGCCTGCACGGTCCGGGTGAACGGACAGGCGGTGCGCGGTTGCCTGATGCTCGCCGTCCAGGCCGACGGCGCCACCGTCGAGACGGTGGAGGGCTTCGCCGACGACCCGCTCCTCGCCGACCTCCAGGCGGCCTTCGTCGAACGCAACGCCCTCCAGTGCGGCTTCTGCACACCGGGCATGCTGGCGACGGCCGCCGAACTGGTCGCGACCGGCCAGGCGGCAGATCGGGAGGCCATCAGGGAGGCCCTGTCCGGCAACTACTGCCGCTGCACGGGCTATCACGCCATCGTGGACGCTGTGGCAGCCGTCGCCGAACGTTACGCGGGGGCAAAGTCGTGAGCGGCGGCAGGCACCCTGCCTTCACCGGCGACGGTCCGGTCGGCAAGTCCCTGCCGCGGCAGACGGCGGCGCGGATCGTGCAGGGGGGCGGGCGCTATCTGGACGACATCGTCCTGCCCCGCATGCTGCATGTCGCCTTCCTGCGCAGCCCCTTCGCCCATGGACGCATTCTGGGCATCGACACGGAAGAGGCGGCGGCGATGCCCGGCGTCGTGCGGGTCGTGACCGCGTCGGACCTGGAGCGCGTCTTCTCCCCGATGGTCGCGCAACCGGAGAACCTGCCGCAGCACAAGCCGGCCGAGCAGTTTCCCCTGGCACGGGACAAGGTCCGCTGGCAGGGCGAACCCGTCGCCGCCGTCGTGGCGTCCAGCCGGGCCGCGGCGGAGGACGCCGTCGACCTGATCTATCTCGACATCGAGGATCTGCCGGCGGTCGCCGATATCGAGGCCGCCCTCGCGGATGACGCACCCCTGGTTCACGAAGCGCATGGCGACAACGTGACCTTCGAGATGGCGCGGGTTTTCGGGACGGCGGATGCGCTTGGCGCGGCCGAAACCGTGATCGAGCAATCCTTCTATTTCGGCCGCCAGACGGGGGTGAGCCTCGAGACCCGGGGCGCCGTCGCGCAGTATGACCGGGCGTCGGAGAACCTGACGGTCCACCTCTCCCACCAGCAGCCGCACATGATGCAGGCGCTGATCGCGCAGCATCTCTCGATGCCGGAGGCGCGGGTCCGGGTGATCTCGCCCGATGTCGGCGGCGCCTTCGGGCTGAAGCTGCACGCCTATCCGGACGAGATGGCGGTCGCCGCGATCGCGCGCCTGCTCGGCCGGCCGGTCAAATGGAGCGGCGACCGGCTGGAGGCCTTCGCGGGCGATGCCCACAGCCGGGAGTTCGCGGTCGAGGGGCGCGTCGCGCTTGATGGCGCGGGTCGGGTGGTCGGCTTCGGCGCCGACGTCGCGGCGCCGACCGGCGCCTTTCCGATCTATCCCCGGGCCAGCATCGGCGACGCCTTCCAGGCCGCGACGATGGTCGGCGCGCCCTACCGGTTCGACGCGCTTGATGCGCGGCTCCGCGTCCTTGCCCAGAACAAGCCGCCGACCGGACCCTATCGCGGCGTCGGTCAGCCCATCGCGACGGCGGTGACCGAACAGCTCATGGACGCGGCCGCTGTGAAACTCGGGCAGGATCCGGCTGACTTCCGCCGCGCCCACTACTGGCGGCCGGAGGATCTGCCGGCGACGACCGTGGGCGGCCTCGTCTATGACGGCCTTTCCCTTGTCGCTTGCCACGACAAGCTGCTCGATCTCATGGATTACCGCGCGCTCCGGGCCGACCAGGCGGCGGCCCGCGCGCGGGGCGTCTGGCGCGGCATCGGCCTGTCCACTTTCGTCGAGGTGACGGCACCGGGGGCGGGGCTCTACGGCCCCGTCGGCATTCCCGTGACGGCGCAGGACGAGGCGAAGCTCAGCATCGACCCCGGCGGCGCCGTGCGCGGGTCGGTCGGCTGCAGCGACCAGGGGCAGGGGACGACCATGGGCCTGACCCAGATCGTGGCCGGTGTCCTGGGTGTGGCGGTCGAGGATGTGCAACTGACCCTTGGCGACAGCGCGGCCGCCTATGGCGGCGGGGCCTGGGCGTCGCGCGGCATCGCCATCGGCGGGGAGGCCGCCTATCGCGCCGCAACGGTCCTCAAGGCCAATCTCCTCTCCGTCGCGGGCGCCATCCTCCAGGCCGACCCCGACGCGCTCGACCTTCGCGGCGGCTATGTCGTCGATGCCGCCGACGGCACGGACCGCATGGCCATCGCCGAGCTTTGCCGCATGGCGCACTACCGCCAGGACCTTCTGCCCCCCGATGTCCATCCGGAGATGTCGGCGACGGCAAGCTATGTCCCGCGCGACCTGCCCTATTTCGTCGCCAACGGCATCCAGGCGAGCCATCTGGAGCTCGACCCGGACACCGGCGCGATCCGCCTGCTCGGCCATTGGGTGGTGGAGGATTGCGGCCGGGTCATCAATCCGCTTCTGGTCGACGAGCAGATCCGGGGCGGGGTCGTCCAGGGACTGGGGGCGGCGCTCTACGAGGAATGTGTCTACGACGCGGACGGCCAGCTCCTGACCGGGTCGATGGTCGACTATCTCGTGCCGATGGCGGCCGAGATGCCCGACATCGTCGTCGGCCATGTCGAGACGCCGCAGTCCGGCACCGCGCTGGGCGCCAAAGGCGCGGGCGAGGCCGGCGTCGTCGGCGCGATCGGCGCCGTCTGGGGTGCCGTCAACGATGCCCTCGCGCCCTCCGGGACCCGGGTCGCGCACCAGCCCTTCACCCCCGAACGCATCCTCTCGGCCCTCGGCAAGCTGGGCTGACCCGCCCGCATGGCGGACCCGCAGCGCGCGCCGCTGGCGGTCCTCCCGACCCTCGCCTATGATTGCGAAAAGCAGGCTCCGCCACCTTGGCGATTGCGCCGCCTGGCACAAGCGCGGAGCAGGGAGGACCGAGATGACAGAAGCCAAGACCACCGCTGCCCCCGAGACAGCTACCTCGCGGACCGGCGTTCCCCAGATCACAGGCGTCCACCATACCGCCTTCCGCTGCCGGGATGCCGAGGAAACCCGCCAATTCTACCAGGGCATCATGGGTCTGCCGCTGGCCGCGGCGCTCGCCTTCGACGAGGAACCGGGCACCGGCGCGCCGCTCGACTACATGCATCTCTTCTTCGAGATGGGCGACGGCAACTATGTCGCCTTCTTCGACCTGCCGGAAAGCGCGACGGAGGAGCGGTTCAAGAAGAAGAACGGCTTCAACCTCCACATCGCCTTCGCCGTTGACAGCCTGGAGGACCTCGACGCCTTCAAGAAGCGGTTCGAGGAACATGGCGTCGAGGTCTTCGGGCCGCTCGACCACCATTTCGTCCAGTCGATCTACTGCTTCGATCCGAACGGCATCCAGGTGGAGATCACTGCCAAGGTGCCGGCGCACGACACGATCATGGCCGACGAGGCCGCTAAGGCCGACGGCGAGATGAAGGCCTGGACGGCCAAGACCACGCCCATGAAAACGCCCAAGCTGAAGCTGCCCCAGGCCGCCGAATAGGGGCGCCCTGATGTTGACTCTTGCTGCCACCCCGGCCGGAGCGCAGCGGAGAGCCGGGGTCCGTGGCCGATGCAGCGCTCGGCGTATCGATGGGCCCCGGATCGGGTCCGGGGTGGCCAAACGTTCCTACCATGTCTGTCCCTCATCCCGGAGCCCCGAATGAAATACACCCGCGAGCCCTTCCTCGTCGTTTTCAAGGAAGACAGCCTCATCAAGGAAACCTACGCGGGGCAGCTCGGCACCGTCGTCCTGGAGGGGCATCACCTCGTGCCGGAGGGGGGCGACCGGAAAACCGTCGTCATCTTCATGCATCCCATCGGCAGCACCCAGTATCTGCCGATGATCGGCGGGCTCGCCAAGGCGGGCATCCCGGTCATCTCCTGCAACAGCCGCTATCCCCGGAACGACTCCGCCCTGATCATGGAAAAGGTCTGCGCCGATCTGGGCGCGGCCGTCCGCCATGCGCGGGAGAAGTTCGGCTACGAGCGGGTGGTCCTGGGCGGCTGGTCGGGGGGCGGGTCGCTCTCGCTCTTCTTCCAGTCCCAGGCGGAGAACCCGACGATCACGGAAACCCCGGCGGGCGATCCCTACGACCTGACCGCCGCGCGCCTCGTCCCGGCCGACGCCATCATGCTGCTCGCCGCCCATACCAGCCGGGCGAAGACGCTGACCGAATGGATGGACCCGTCGATCCGGGACGAGCAGGACCCCTTCGACCGCGACGCGTCGCTCAACATCTTCGACCCGAAGAACCCCGCCCAGCCGCCCTACGAGGCCGGCTTCCTCGACCGCTACCGGAAGGCGCAGGTCGCC
>CAYGKX010000161.1:0-8729 GCA_964350225.1 uncultured Rhodospirillaceae bacterium
TGTTCAGAAGGGTCGACTTGCCGGCGCCGTGCTCGCCCAGGATGCCGAGGACCTGGCCCGGGGCGAGCGCGAAGGAGACGCCGTCATTCGCGACGACGTCTCCGAAACGCTTGTCGATGCCGCGCAGTTCGAGGGCAGAGGGCGAAGCGGTCGTCATGCCGGGAGGCCGCGGCGGCGGCGAACCCTCGAACCTAGCGGATCTTGGGAAGGTCCTTGACCTTGCCCGCCTTGATGTCCGCGATCAGCTGCTCGATCTTCTTCTTGTCGGCCGCCGAAATCTTGTCGGCGAAGTTATGGTAGGGCGCGAGGCCGAGCCCGCCGTCGTTGAACCCGAGGAGGTAGTTCTTGGGCTCGATCGACCCGTCGATGATCTTGCCGATGGCCATGTCGATGTTCACGTTCATGTTGACCAGCGCGGTCGTCACGATCGTGTTCGGGGCGGCCTTCCAGGAATCGAAGGCCGTGCCGATCGCCATCACCTTGGCCTCCTGCGCCGCCTGGATCGTGCCCATGACGCTTTCGTTGCCTGTCGCGGTCACGACGTCCGCGCCGCGCTCGATCATCGATTTGGTGATTTCCTTCGCCTTGGCGACGTCGGAGAAGGAGCCGACATAGGCGGTCAGGACCTTTACGTCAGGCTTCATGCGCTTCGCGCCGCGCTCGAAACCCTCGTTATATTCCTTGATGACCGGCACAGGGATGCCGCCGACAGCGCCGATCGTGCCCGTCTTGGTAACAAGCGCGGCGACCGCGCCGGCGACATAGCCGGCATCGCCCCAGCGATTGTCGAAGGAGGCGAGGTTGGGTGCGCCCGCCACCTTGGCGGTGTTCACGATGAACCAGGTCTTGGGGAACTGCTTGTGAATCTTCTTCGCCGGCTCGGCGAACTGGAAACCGTGGCCGATGACGATGTCATAGCCATCCTGCGCGAAGCTCCGAAGCGCCGCCTCCGACTTCGCGAAAGAGGTGTTCTCCTGGATCGAGACCTTGATGTCGTATTTCTTCTCGGCCGCCTTGATGCCCTTGTAGGCGGCGGTGCTGAAAGTCCCGTCGGTGATTGGCCCGGGCAGGACGAGGGCGACCTTGAGCGTCTTGGCCTGTACGGCCGGGGCGGCCACGAGCAGCATGAGCCCGATGGCTCCGAGAGTTCGTCTAAGCATCCTTGCCTCCAGGGTATGGGTTGGCTTGTCGCGTCGGGTCAGGCGACCTCTGTATTCGGAATCGTCGACAGGACCGAGACGACTTCCGGCGTCGTCATGACGTCCCCGAACTGCTGGATGAAGGTTTCCAGCGACGCGCGGTGTTCGTCGTCGGACAGCGCCGCCAGGCAGTCGGAGACCATCACGACCTTGAAGTCCAGCATCATGGCATCGCGACCGGTCGCTTCGCAGCAGACATTTGTCTTGGTGCCCGCGACCAGCACGGTGTCGATGCCGCGGCTGCGCAGGATCCGTTCGAGCTGGGAGGAGCCGGGGATAAGTGCGCTGTAGCGGTTCTTCAGCACGTGCGTGTCACCGGGGTCGACCTCAAGTTCGGACCATACGGTCTGGCCGTCGCCCTCCGGTGCGAGGCTTTCGATCGTCCGGGCGCGGACGTCGTCGGCGACGAAATGTTCGAAGAAGGCGTCCCAGTCGCTCCCGCGGGCGTCGTGGGTGTTGGCGTGGGTGACCCAGACGATCATGACGCCGAGCGGGCGCAGTTCGCGCGTCAGCTTGTTGATGTTGTCGACGATGCCGCGCGCCGTCGGGACCTCGGCGGGAGATCCCGGGGCGACGAAGGTGCCCTGCATGTCGACCACCACAAGCGCGGTCTTCCGCGGGTCGAGACGGTCGAAGAGATGATACCGGCCGCGCCGGGCGAGCACCCGATCGACGATCTCGGGCCGAACATCTACCTGATGCATTAGGAGGCCTCCCTGGCTTTTCGTTCCGGTCAGAATGACAGGCCGTCGGAAAACACCCAGATGACCTCTGCGGGGTCGCTTCCGGTGTTCTCCCAACGGTGCTTGAGCGTGGACTTGAAGTGGATCGAGTCGCCGACCGAGAGGTCGTACATCTCGGTCTCGAAATGATAGCGAAGCGTCCCGGACAGGACGTAGCAGAACTCCTCGCCCAGATGGGTCATCATCTCCCGTCCGGAATTGGCGAGGGGCTGAAGCTGTCCGAGCCTCGCCTCGAGGATTCCGGAATGAAAATTGCCATTCAGGTCCTGAAGGCGCATGCCCATTTCCGGGTAGGCGATCTGGTCCCGATCCTCGGCGCGCACGATCACGCGGTCCTGCGGTGATCCGCGATAGCTGTCGACGAGGAAGCCCAGGTTTTCGCCGAGCGCGCTGGCGAGATTGATCGCATGGACGAGGCTGGGGCGCAGAAGGCCATTCTCGATCTTGCTGACGGTGCTGGCCGGAACGCTGGCGATCTGCGCCAGCTTGTTGACGGTCAGTCCCTGGGCCACCCGGAGTTCCCGCAGACGGCGGCCGATATGCTGAACGTCGTACCGGGGCTCGGCCTCGGGCGCACGGGCGCCGGCTAGCGGGACGGGAGACGAGGACGTTGCGCGTGTCGACATGGTCGTTCGGTCAATCGATGGACAGGCAGGGCCGCTTTATGGCTTCACGATATCTTCGAGGAAAGGATCGCCGGGAAGGGCGGTCTCGGAATCGAGCAGACTGCCGCAGGACGGGCAGCTGAAACGGCGCAGCACCACTTCGTCACCGCTGCTGTAGGCCTGGCCGCCGGCTCCCTGCATCGGCACCTCGCGCAGGGTCGCCCCCGGCTTCCACGGCTGGCCGGCCGGGGCAATTTCATGGCCGCATTTTGCGCACCGGATGGCGGCGTCGGACAGGACAAGGGCCCGGGAAATACGCTGGCTCATTCCGCTGCCTCGCGCGCCAGGCGTCCGTCGAGCATCGCCTGGCGACGCTGGGTCGTTGCGGCCATATCGATGGCTCCTTCGTTCAGGACTACGCCGTAGACGTCGTGGGCCGCCGCGGATGAAACGACACCCTCGGCGACGTCGCGGCGGACGGCATCCGGATCCCGGTCCAGCGGGTCGCCGTACCCGCCGCCGCCGTTCCAGCGGACATAGAGGACATCCTCGCCCATCAGCGGGTAGACACCCCAGGGAACCGTTTCGCGCTGGCCGGGCAGGTCGTCCAGGTTCCGGGCAAATCGGAAGTCGGCATTCTGGCCGGCCTCATTCGCCTCGTTGTTGTGGACCCAGATATAGTCGTTGGGGGCGCCGGGATAGCCACCGCTCAGTCCCTCGCTCATCGGGAAGTCGACCCCCTTGCCGGACACCACATAGTGCAGCCCGCCGTCGGGCGAGTCGTGCTGTGTCACGGCGAACTCCATGCCCATGCCGCCTCGATACTCGCCGGGACCGCCGGAATCGACCATACGGCGGCGGAAGAGATAGCGGATCGGGAAGGTCGTCTCGACCGTCTCGACATTGGCCATGCGGGAGATCGGGTTGGGGATTTCCCCGCCGACATCGACACCGTCGGCGAAAGTGCGTGCGCCGCCCGCGCCGGCGAAGGTCTCGGTGAAAATGCCGATCGCTTCACCGCCGTTCTGGCTGCGGCCGAACATGAAGACCGCGAAATGGTTCGCGTGCCAGACGGCAGTCGCTTCCCCGGCATATTTGTCGCTCGCTTCAAGCATCTTGCCGATCGTGGTGCAGGCGGCATTGTTGACGGACTGGATCGCACCGACGGTCGCGACCGAGACCGGTGCGGGGCGTGTGCAGTTCACGATGGTGCCTTCGGGGGCGATCATCTTGATCGGCCGGATGACACCCTCGTTCCACGTGATGTCGTAGCAGAGCAGCGGGAAGAGGGGCGCGAAAAGACCGCCGAGCGAGGCCCACTGGGTGCAGTTGATGGCGTAGGGCGACTGGGGGCTCGACCCGGTGAAATCGAAGGTGAGTTCGTCGTCCTGCTTGGTCATGGTCAGGACGACCTTGTAGGTCTCGTCCTTCCCCTGGAGATACTGGCGCGACTGCCAGCTTCCGTCGGGCAGTTCGCGCAGTCGTTCGCGCAGGAGCTGTTCGGACTGGTCGATCAGGGTCGAGCAGGCCTCGTCGACGGCGTCGTAGCCATATTTGTCGATCAGGGCCAGCATCCGGTCGCGGGCAACGTTGTTGCAGGCGATCATCGATCGCATGTCGAGGGCGACCATCTCCGGCGAGCGGACCATGTTGAGGAGCGTGTCCATCACGTCCTGGTTGAGTTCGCCGGCCTCGACCAGCCGGATGCCGGGCGAGGAGAAGCCCTCTGTGAAGATGTCCTGCGATTCGGGGCTGAAGCCGCCGGGGTTCATGGCGCCGATGTCGTAGACATGAACGAAACAGGCGCTCCAGGCGACGAGCTTGCCGTCGTGGTGGATCGGCGCGACGAGGTAGACGTCCGACGTGTGCAGCGCCGCGGTATACGGATCGTTCAGGAGGTAGACGTCACCCTCCTTGATGCGTCCCTCGAAGCGGCGGATGATCGACTTGCAGGCCTCCGCGGCGCTCGTGAGGTGATGCAGGAAGCCGACGCCGCCCATCAGGAGTGTGCCGTCCGCGCGGTAGAGCGAGACCATGAGGTCGTGGCCCTCGTTCGTGATCGCGCTGCCGGAGACGTGCTTCAGGGTGATGACCGCCTCGTCGACGACGCGGAAGAGGCGGTGGCGAATGATCGAGAAAGTGATCGGGTCCATCAGGGCACCTCAGGCCAGTTCGATGACGACATTGCGCCAGGCGTCGACCGTGGCGGTCTGCTTGTCCTGCACGACGATGGTCGTGATCGGCGTGTGGATGACGGCGGGTCCCTGGAAGCTGTTGCCGGGAACCAGCCTGGTGAAGTCGTAGATGTCCGCTTCCGCCATGCCGTCCCGTGCGTCGACGAAGATCTCGCGCCGGCCCATGACGGCAGCGGACGGATCGCTGCCCTCGAGGGACACCGGTTGCACGTCGGGCCGGTCGAGCCGGCCGCGGGCGGAGAGGCGGAAAAGGGTCATCTCGACGCCGGCCTCGCGGTAGGCCGAACCCTTGCCGTATTTCCGCTCGTAGAGCGCCTCGAAATCGTCGATCAGCCGCGCCAGCGAGGCAGCGTCCATCGGTGTCTTGCCGGCGACCGGCGTGGTCACCTCATGCACCTGCCGGGCGTAGCGTAAATCGACCGACCAGTCGAGCGAGATGCGGTCCTCCGAGAAGCCCTCCGAGACAAGCTGAGCCCGCGCCCGCTCGATCAACGGCTCGTAGAAGACATTGATCTGTGCGGGATCGCAGTCGGCGGGCAGGGTCGCCGTGTGGGAATATTCATGGACGATGTCGGCGGAGACCAGGCCGAACGCGCAATTCACCGACGCCGTGTAGGGCACGACGATCCGCTTCACGTTCAGCTCCGCCCCGAACATGGCGCAGAGGAGAGGGCAGGACCCGCCGAAGGCATGCAGCACGAAGTCGCGCGGGTCGAGGCCCCGTTCCACCGTGATCTCGTGGATCAGGTCGGTCACCTGGGCGGCGGCGATCCGATAGATGCCGAAGGCCGCCTCCTCGACCGACAGGCCCAGGGGGCCGGCAATCGTGTCCTCGAAGATCTTGCGGGTCGTATCCAGGTCGAGTGTGATCGAGCCGCCCAGGAAGGTTCCCGGATCCATATAGCCGATCAGGGTGAAGACATCGGTCAGGGTGACCTCCGTCCCGCCCAGGCCGTAGCAGATGGGGCCGGGGCTCGACCCGGCGCTGCGCGGTCCGACCCGGGGTACCTTGGTCCGGGGATCGAGCGAGACGATGCTGCCGCCGCCGGCGCCGATCGAAACGACGTCGATCTTCGGCGCCATGTAGTGGAACCGGTCGACCATAGGCTCCCGGGCGAACTCCATTTCGCCGTCCTGGATGACGCCGACCTTGAAAGTCGTGCCGCCCATGTCGGCCGCGATGACATTCGGGTCGTCCATCAGGTCGCCGAGATATTTGGCGCCGATGACGCCGCCGGCCGGCCCGCACTCGATCATGCCGACGGCGCGCTGGGCCGCTTCGGTCGAGGGCAGCAGGCCGCCATAGCCCTGCATGACCATGATCGGCCCGGTATAGCCGTGTTCTCCCAGAAGGTTGCCGAGGTCCGTCAGGTAGGCGCGTGTGATCTTGCCGGCATAGGCGTTGACCACCGTGGTCGAGGTCCGCTCGTACTCGCCCGGCATCGGGGCGATTTCGCTGGAGAGCGTGACATAGGTTCCCGGCGCGACCCGCTCGACGATGTCCCGCACCTGTTTTTCGTGGGCGTCGTTGTAAAAGGACCACAGGAAGGAAACGGCAAGGGCCTCGACCCCCTGTTCCTCGACAAGGGCCCGGACGGCGACCTCGACCGCCGTCTCGTCCAGCGGCTGGAGGATGGCGCCCTTGTAGTCGATGCGCTCCGCGACGCCGCGAATGTGGTCGCCGGGGACGAGCGGTGCGGCCCGGTCCGTCGCAACCGGATGCTTGATGCGATCCTCCGGCAGCCCGCCCCAGCGGCCATAGGCGCCCCGGGTCACGAGAAGCGTATCCTCGAAGCCAGCCGTCGTGATCAGGCCCGTCTTCGCCCCGTCCCGGGTCAGCAAGGTGTTGTCCACGACCGTCGAGCCATGGACAAACAGATATGTCTGGGCGAAGAGCTCCTCGAGCGTCAGACCGACCTGCCGGGCAGCGGTCTCGATGGAATTGAGGACGCCGCGCTCGAAGTTCGGCGGCGTCGACAGCGCCTTGCCGATCAGAAACGGCTCGCCCGCCGCGATGACGATCGTGTCGGTACAGGTCCCGCCGACGTCGGTCGCGACGATGTATTTCCGCTGGTGCGATTTCTCCTCGGCGGTCGTGTCAGTCATTACGGGTAGTCGCCCCTTCGGTTTCCGCGTCGCGGCCGGTTATGTCCTTCACCAGGATCAGATGCGATTTCCGGCCACGTCCGCCATTGATGCGAAAACGCGCGAGGGAAGCGACATGAAACGCGTCCCCCTTGCCGCAGGTCATCCTGTCGTTCTCGTCGCCCTCGATGCGCACGGCTCCGCCCAGCACATATCCGAAGGCCGGCTCCCCGCCCGCACCGCCGTCAAGCACTTCGCCGGTCGGCAGGCTGACGACGGAGCATTGCATGGCAGGCTCCGCGAGATCGCGGGTCCGGTCGTCGGGTGCCGCCATCTTGCTGGTTGCCGGGCGCCCCCGGGTGAGCGTGATCCGGATGTCGCTGTCGCGTGCCGCGGAGACCAGCCGGTCAATCGATTCTCCCAGTGCCTCGACCAGAGACAGGATGGTGAGAAGGCTCGGATTGGATTGGCCCAGCTCGATCTTGCGGATCGCCGCCACGCTCACATCGCTTTCCGTCGCGAGCCGTTTAAGGGACCATTGCCGCTGTTCGCGCAGTTGCCGCAGCCGGAGACCGAGGGCCCGCAGATCGTCGTTGCCAAAGCCGGGCGGCGAGTGCGTCATGCATATGGTCCTAGAGTGCCAGTCCATCTTCCGGAAAATTCGCGAACCCGCTCCAACGCGTCATGCCTCATTCCCGGTGGCCGAAGCATCGGCTGAATGTCGGATTATGTCAACAAGCATAACAGAGGCATTCTATTTGAAACGCCTGTCCCGAAGGCCGTACCGGCGCGGAATTCTTTGCGCGCGCCTGTGAAGGACCGTGAAGGACCATGGCGCTTCGCACTTTCATATAATTATTGTAGGGTAGTCTAAGTGAAACTCTGGCCGGGCCGACGGAGGACAGCGATATGGACCATCTGGTACGTGCGACTGTACTGCGGGGAGGCCATCTAATCGATCCGTCCCAGGGGCTGGACGGTTTCGCGGATGTTGTGCTGCACGACGGCAAGATCGCGGCGATAGGCGGGGAGGTGCCGGATGGCGCCGACGTCATCGATCTGAGCGGGCGCTATCTCAGCCCGGGATGGATCGACATCCATATCCACGCCTATGGCACCCTCGGCTTCGCAAATCCGGACACGATCGGTATCCATCAGGGCGTCACCAGCTTTGTCGACGCCGGCGGCCCCGGCATCGGCGTAATGGAGGAATTCGCGGCCCTCCTCGAAGGCCATCTCGTCACCGACCTCTATGCCGGGCCTTACATTCGCCCGATGGGCATCATCGGTTCGCAGTTCATCGAGGGCGACATTCGCAGCCTGATGAGCATGCCGATCGCGCCCTATCTGGATTTCATGAAAGATCACCCGGGCCTCATCCGCTATCTCAAGATCGCGGCCCTCGGGAATTACGGCTCTGGCCCGCTCAAGATGGGGAAAGGGCTCGCCGAGATCATCGGCGTGCCGCTCTATGGCCATATCGGCGAGTTCCAGCTGCAGCCCGACGACCCTTCGGCCTACGAGATTTTCAACATCTCGCAGGCCGGCGACATCATCACCCATCTCTACCATGCCAACGGGCCCGGCGTGCTCGACGCGGATGGCAAGGTCCTGCCGCTCATCCGAGATGCCGAACGGCGAGGCGTGATCTTCGATATCGGCTTCGGCAGCTTCAACTTTTCCTGGGACGTGGCGACGGCCTGTTTCGAGCAGGATTTCCGCCCGCACATCATCAGCTCCGATCTGCAGCAGTTCGGCGTCATCGGCCCGGTCTTCTCGTTGGCTCATGTCATGAGCATCTTCAAGCATCTGGGCATGTCGGTGGCGGAGGTGGTGGAGGCCGTGACCTGGGCGCCGGCCAAGGCCCTGTCCCTCACCGATCGGGCCGGGAGCCTGAAACCC
>CAYGKX010000162.1:0-4803 GCA_964350225.1 uncultured Rhodospirillaceae bacterium
CCTGCGGTCAGTTGAAGAGCGCGAGCGAGAAGGTCAGGGCGAGCGAGCGGGTCTAGAGCGTATCCGTTTTAGACGGAACCATATCCATTTGCCGTGATGTATTTTCTGCATTCATGGGGCTGTATGGATTGAAGTAGGTTTCCGAGGTGTTTCCATGTGTCTTCGATGGAACGCTTCTGTGCGTCGCGCATCCAGTGCTTGATCTTTGAGAAGGTCTGCTCGATCGGGTTCAGGTCGGGTGAGTATGGCGGCAGGAACCAGAGGCGCGCGCCGGCGTCCCTGACGGCCTGTCGGACGGCCTTGCTCTTGTGGCTGCCCAGATTGTCGAGGATGACGATATCGTCCTCCCTGAGCGTGGGGGCGAGCAACTGTTCGACCCAAGCCAGGAAGCATTGGCCGTTGATCGGGCCGTCGAAGACATAGGGTGCCGCGATCCCGTCGGTGCGCAACGCGGCCAGGAAGGTCATCGTGCGCCAGTGCCCGTGCGGCGCGAACCCCTTCAGGCGCTGGCCTCTTGGTCCCCATCCGCGCAACGGCGCCATATTGGTCTTGATCCAGGTCTCGTCGACGAAGACCAGGCGCTCGGGGTCGAGCCGCCGCCGCAGCGCGTGCCACCGGGCCCGCTTGCGAGCGACGGCGGCGCGCGCCTGCTCAAGCGCGAACAGGGCTTTTTTTAAAGCTCAATCCCTCGCGCCTCAAAAAGCGCCAGATCGTGTCACGGCTCACCCTGACGCCTTCGGCCGACAGGAGAGTCTGGAGACGGTCGAGCGTCAGGTGCGGCGTCTTCCCGACCAGATCCAGGATCAGCTCCCGGTGCGGTGCCAGCACGAACCGCCGGTGGCCACCAACCTGGCCCGGCGCCACGCTGCCCGTCGCCCGATAGCGCGCCACCCACTTCGGCACCGAGGAAATCCCAATCCCGAACCGCGCCGCAACCGAGCGGATCGGCTCGCCCGCCAAATGTGCCCGCACAACGCGCTCACGAAGGTCGTTCGAATACGGTCGCGTCATTCAAGCTGGCCTCCTTCACCAGTCACCAGCTTGAATCACAAAACAACGCGAACGGGAATCCCCAAAGATTCACTCAAAAACGGATACGCTCTAGGACGCCCGATCGCTCCATCCGCTCCGCCATCTTCGCGCCGAAGGCGGCCAGCGCGTTGGCCGGCCGGATATAGACCTCGAAATCCGCCATCCTGCCGTCCGTGTCGAAACGGATGAGGTCGATCCCCTTCAGCGACAGGTCGCCGACCCGAGCGCTGAATTCCAGGCACCAGTCGTTCCCGTCGATCAGTTCCCGGTGGTAGGCGAAATCCTCGAAGACGGAGATCGCCGTCTCGAGCACCGCTCTTACGGCCGCCTTGCCCTTGCGCGGCTTGAGATACAGGGGCGCGTGAAAGACGACGTCCTCCGCCAGGAGCGTATCCAACGCGTCCCCGTCGCGGTCAAACACGGCCCGATGCCACAGTGCGAGTTTCTCCTGCATGTCGGTCATCGTCCGGTCCTCCCGCGCCCGTGGCTGTGTATCCGTCAGTCTGACACAGGCGGCGAGGCAGTTGCCGGCTTTCTGCTCCGGGTCAGACGTCGAGGCGCCTGCCCAGTTCGCGCAGCAAGGCGCCGCCGTCGCCCCGCCAGGCGGAGCCGTGCATGCAGGCGAGGATCCTGGGCTCGGTCGCCGCCAGCCGCTCGATCATCGCCGGGGCGTTCTTCGTGTGGGAGAAATAGTCCATTTCGTGCCGGAAGGCCTCGCTCGGCTCCAGGATGTCCGTCTCGGTGATCGGATCGTGGCGGTCGCCCGGCTGGGTGAAGAGGTCGCCGCAGAAAAGGGTGCCGGTCGTCTCTTCCATCAGGTGGCCGCATTCCCAGGCGTGCGGCAGATGCGGCGTCGCAAACCAGCGCACGGTATGACGGCCGATCGAGACTGTCTCGCCGTCTGCGAGGGCGCGCGGTTCCCGGTCTGCGACGTCGCCGACCGAAACCATCGCCGCGATATCGCCGCAGAGCGGGGCGGCATTGGGCGCGACGGCCAGAAACTCGTTCAACCCGCCACACTCGTCCGCCTCGAAATGGGAAAAGGAGATATGGCGCAGGTCCTCGACCGGCATGACCGCGGCGACGGCCTCCCGGACGACGGGAAACAGCTTGCGCGGCCCGGTATGGAAGATCAGCGGCTCGTCGTCCGCGATCAGGTACTGGTTGAAGCTGAAACCGCCGGGTACGGCCGAGACCGGCGTCGAAATCCGGTAGATGCCGTCGGCGATCTCGTCGATGCGCGTACCAGCCTCGGGATTGGTGATCATCGGACGGTCCTTCTCGCCAGAGGGTTCAATTTGACGAAACATACTGTATCATGAAAATATGACGCGCAGCTATGAAATGAAGCGGCGGGCGAAGGCCCAGCTACGCACACGCCAGAAGATCGTCGACGCGACCATTGACCTGCACCAGACGAAGGGCATCGCCGCGACGTCCTTTGCGGACGTGGCGGAGCGGGCGGGGGTCGGAAAGGTCACGGTCTATCGGCACTTTGCCGACGAGGACGCTCTCGCCGCGGCCTGCAGCGGGCAATATTTCGAGCGGCATCCCCTCCCCGATGTCGAGGCCTGGCGAAAGATCGCCGACCCGGCGGAGCGGCTCCGGCAGGGCCTTTGCGAGACCTATCGCTACCACCGCGAAACGGAAGAGATGATGGCACGCGTCCTGCCGGAGGTGCGCGATCATCCGGTTGTCGAACCCTATCATGCCCACTGGCGCCGCGCGGTCAGGATCCTGGCGGAGCCGTGGCGCGCGCGCGGTGTGGAGGCAACCATGCTGCACGCCGGTCTGGCCCTCGCCGTCGCGTTCGACACCTGGCGCCTCCTGGTCCGGGGCCAGCGGCTGACAGATCGGCAGGCCATCCGGCTGATGACCAGGCTCGTCGAGACAAGAGCCGGCGAGGCTTCTGTTTCCCTTGCCTCTGCCGGTGCCCCCGACGGCCCTAACCGGCCGTAGCCATGGCCCGATGCTCCGGCGGAGGGCCGGTGCGGATCATCAGGGCGAAGATGCCGGCCAGAAGGGCCATCGCGAAGGCCACGTTCCAGACCCAGTCGTAGCGGGCAAAGAGGTCGAACAGCCAACCGCCCATGAGGGCCCCGGCGGCCGCGCCGAGGGAGTGTCCGCCGACCATGAGGCCGAGCCCGAGACCCATGATGTTGAGGCCGAGCGTCTGGCGGACGATCGCGGCCAGCACCGGGAGAGTGGCGAAGTTCAGGAGCCCGAACAGTACCGCGAAAGTGACCATCAGCGACCAGTCGCCGGTGATGTTCATCAGGATGACGAAGGACCCGGCCCTGAGGAAGAACATGCCGGCGAGGAGCAGGCGGGGCGACATCCGGTCGGCGAGGGCGCCTAAAAGGAACACGACGAACATCTTGGCGACGCCCCTGAACCCGTCGGCGGCGGTACCCTCCAGTGGCGGAAAGCCGCAGGCGACGGTGTAGGCGAGAAAGTGAACGTCCACCACGCCAGCGGTCGTGAAACCGCAAAGGGTGAAGGCCCCGAGCATGAGGAGAAAGTTCCGGTTCCCGAAGAGGTAGGCGACGCGGCCCAGAAGGCGGTCTTCGGAAGGCCGCCCGTCGGCCACGCCTTGCGGCTGGGGCGGTGATACCGCGCTCGACGTCCGCCGGAAGATCGCGCCGGCCCCGATTGCCAGGAGGATCATCGTCGCGGCGATGGCGATATAGGTTTGGCGCCATCCGATCTCGCCGATCGAAAAGGCGAGGAGCGGCATCAGGAAGAGCTGGCCGCCCGATGCGCCCGCCAGCGCGATGCCCGTCACCAGCCCGCGCCGCTTCTCGAAGAGGAGCGCCATCGTCGTCGAGGCGGTCGGCAGGTTGAGGGCGCCGGCGCCCAGGCCGCCGAGACCGCAGAACAGCACGACGAAGACCCAGGCGGCGCTGGTCTGGGAGGCAATCAGGGCGCCCGCGGCGACCAGGAGCAGGCCGCCCATATAGACGGGGCGCGGCCCCCAGCGATCGAGCAGGCTGCCGCCAACGGGACCGCCGACCGCCATCAGGATGAGCACGACCGCGCCGCCACTCGACACCAAGGTGCGCGACCAGCCGGGCGACACCTCCCATGTCGGCATCAGCAGCCCGAGCGTACCACGCAGCGCGAAGATAAGGCCGAGGGCGACGAAGGTCAGCGCGACCGCCGCCCAGGCGGCTCTTGGGGAATAGGCGTTGAAGGTAGTCATGCCGCGCAGGGTGCGGTCAGGCGGCTCTCATGTCACGCCCGAATACCGGCGCGCGGGCCATGCGTCCGCCGGGACGGTTGTGGATACACCTACTCTGAAATCCCGGGGCGGGCAGCTTCCCGCTAGCGCCCCTCGTCATACAGGCGGCGCACCAGCCGCTTGGCGAGCGCGATGGCGACCCGGCGGCGGTAGTGGCCGGGAGTGAAGGTGGTCTTCATCGCCATGATCTGGTCCTTGCAGAGGTCGTCCAGCGCGGCCAGCAGGTCGTCCGTGAGGGGCTGACCGGTCAGATCCTCCGTGCCCTCGATCCGGACGGGGCGGGGGTTGGTCCCGGTAACGGCGACCCTCAGGTCGGCGATCGCGTCGCCGTCGCGCTTCAAGGCCACGCCGACACCGGCGACGGGATACTCGATCGACCGGCGGATGCGGACCTTGTCATAGGCGGAAACAAGGCTCGCGTCGTTCCTGGCGCGGACGCGCAGCACGACTTCGCCTGGCTGGATCGCCATGTAGTTCTTGCCGTCGCCGGTTGAGCCGTCCTGCTTGGCGTAGCCGGTATAGAATTCCTT
>CAYGKX010000162.1:4813-8706 GCA_964350225.1 uncultured Rhodospirillaceae bacterium
TTTCGGTGATGTCGTCACCTTCCAGCTCCCGGACGATCTCGCCGTCATAGAGGAGGAAGGCGGGGGCCAGGTCGCCGGAGAAAGTCGCGAAGCAGACGCCGTCGGACTTGGGCGCCACATGGCACATGTCGCCGACGGTCTTGAGGCAGTGATTGTTCGCCCCGCGCCACCATTCGGACTGGTTGTAAAAGATGCAGCGGGTGTCGAGGCAGATGTTGCCGCCGACGGTGCCCATGTTGCGATGAGCCGGGCCGGCGATCTCGCCCGCCGCGAGGGCGACAGCGGGGAAGCTGGCGAGGACGGCCGGGTTCGTCGCCAGCTCGACCAGCCGGACCGGCGCGCCGATGGTACAGCTTGTCGCGTCGGCATCGATGGACCGCAGCTCGTCGAGCCCGTTGGTCTCGATCAGGGTCGGCGGGGTCTCGATGCCGCGGCGGATGTTGACCGTCAGGTCCGTCCCGCCGCCGAGCAGCCGGCTGTCGGGATGCGCCTTCCGCGCGGCGATCAGCTCCGCGACCGTGGTCGGGCGGATGACCTCGAAACTCGGCATTGCGTCCATATCGTCCGTTCCTGTGTCTCGCCCCTCTGGGCGCGCCCCCTCACCCTAACCCTCTCCCCGAGGGGTGAGGGGATGACCCGGAGCATGTCTTGTACTTCGGCTACTTCTCCCTCTCCCCACAGGGGAGAAGGTCGGGGTGAGGGGAGAATACCGTTCTCCGCCAGTCACCGCCGAACTCCGATTACTTCCCGAACCGGGCCTGCTTCTCCATCGCCAGGAATACCTTGTCCGGCGTGATCGGCGTGTCCTTGAAGCGGATGCCGGTCGCGTCGTGGATGGCGTTGGCCAGCGCCGGGATGAAGCCCGCCATCGAGCCTTCGCCGGCCTCCTTGGCGCCATAGGGGCCGTAGGGGTCGTTCGATTCGACGATGTGCGTGTGGATCGGCGGGCTGTCCTGGATCGTCGGCACCCGGTAGTCGAGCAGGTTGTTGGCGAGCATCAGGCCGTCGTAGAAGGCGGTCTCTTCCGTCATCGCCTGGCCCATGCCCATCCAGACGGAGCCCTGGATCTGGCCCTCGACCGTCAGCCGGTTGAGCGCCCGGCCGCAATCGTGGGCGACCCAGACGTCGTCGACCGTGACGACGCCGGTGTCGGTGTCGACCGTGACCTCGACGACCTGCGCTGCGTAGGAGAAGCCCATCGTGCCGCCGATGGCCGCGCCGCGGTACTTCTTGCCGCCCCAGCTCTCCGGGATCGTGTTGAAGTTGCCCTTGACCGTGATCGTGCCGGTGTCCTTCAGGGCCTCGATGACGACCTCGTTGAAGGGGATGCCCTGGTCCTGGGCGCCGGCGCGGTAATACTCGCCCAGCACCTCGATGTCCTCGGGCCGGGCCTCCAGCTTCCGCGCGGCCGCCTCGACGAGCACCTTCCGCAGGTTCTGAGCCGCCTCCAGGGTCGCGTTGCCGACCATGAAGGTCACGCGGGAGGAGTAGGAGCCGTTGTCCTTCGGCGTCACCTCGCTGTCGGAGGCGACGACCCGGACCCGCTCCATCGGCAGGCCGAGGGTGTCGGCGACGATCTGGGCGCAGATGGTGGAGGAGCCTTGGCCGATTTCGGCGGCACCGGTTAGGACGGTGACGGAGGCGTCGAAATCGAGCTTCAGGTTGACCGTCGCGTGCGGTTCGCCCGTCCAGTTCACGGGCTTGGACGCGCCTGAGATGTAGTGGGAGCAGGCGAAGCCCAGCCCCTTCTTCTTGCCGGGCCCGGGGTCGGGCAGGCCGTTCCTGCGCTTCTCCGCCCAGCCGCTCGCCTTTTCGACCCAGTCGACGCATTCCGGCAGGCCGTAGGAATTGATCATCAGGTCGTTCGCGCTGAAGGTCGGCGCCTGCAGGTAGTTCTTGCGCCGCACCGCGATCGGGTCGAGGCCCAGCTTTTCCGCCATCATGTCGAGCAGGCTCTCGAAGGCGAAGCGGGTATTGACCGTGCCATGGCCGCGGAAGGCGCCGCAGGGCGGCGTGTTGGTCAGGACCCGGCGGCCGAAATATTTGACATTCTCGATGTCGTAGATGGCGTAGAGGAGCGACCCGGCATAGAGGATCGTCACGATGCCGTAGCCCGAATGGGCGCCGCCGCGCTGGTCGTTCTCATATTCGACGCCGGTGATCGTGCCGTCCTTCTTCATGCCCATCTTGATGCGGATGTCCGTCTCCGGCCGGCCGCGATGGGTGATGAAGGTCTCCTCCCGGTTGACCAGGAGCCGGACCCGGCCGCCACCGCGCTTGGCGAGGAGCCCGGCGATCAGCTCGACATTCAAGGTCTCCGTCCGGCAGCCGAACCCGCCGCCGATATGCGGCTTCACGACCCGGATCTTCGACTTGTCCATCTTCAGGGTCTTGGACAGCATCAGGTGGACGTAGAAGGGCACCTGGGTCGAGCACCAGCAGGTGATCCGGTCGCGGATCGGGTCGTAGTCGACCAGCGCGCCATGCATTTCCATCTGCGCCTGACAGGTTTCGGCCGCGTGGAAGGTCTCTTCCACGTCGCCCAGTTCGAAGAAGACGTCGCGCTCAAGGTTTCCGGCGCGGTGTTCGTGGAGCTGGGCCGCCCCTTCCTTCTTGGCGTCGCGCGACTTGAAGTAGGCCGGCAGCTCGTTGACCTTGAGCTTGATGCGCCGGCAGGCCTCCTTGGCGATCTCGATCGTGTCGGCGGCGACGGCGGCGACCGGCTCGCCCTTGTATCGGACCTTGTCGCGCGCCAGCGGATGTTCGGAATAGGCGATGGGCAGGACACCGAAGGTCTCGTCGGTGTCGGCGCCGGTGACGACCGCATGGACGCCGGGCATCGCCTCGGCCTCGGAGACGTCGAGCTCGACGATCTCGGCATGGGAGTAGGGCGACCGGAAGATCGCCGCTTCCCAGGCCTCGCCCTCCAGGTAGTCGGCCGTATATTTCGCGCGGCCCGTCACTTTTTCGGGCCCGTCGATCATCGGGACATATTCGCCGACAGACTTGACCGGGCGGGCGTCCTCCGCGAGGGTCGGTTTGACCTGTTCGTTCATGCTCTCTCTCCGGTCGGCTTTCGTCGCCGAGGGGTTATGTTCGTGCCCTGTGGTCCATCCTTCGAGACGCGCTTCCTTCGACAGGCTCAGGATGAGGGCGCTCCTCAGGATGAAGTTGCGTTGTTGACCCGCACCGATCTCTTCATTCTGAGGAGGCGGCGGAAACCGCCGTCTTCAAGGATGTGCTTCACGCTTCAAGCCGCTTCGCCCGCCGCCGGGTAGGGCGCCGGGGTTTCGCCGCGCAGTCTGGCGGCGGCATGGTGGACGGCTTCGAAGATCTTCACGTAACCGGTGCAGCGGCAAAGGTTGCTGCCCAGCGCCTCGGCGATCTCGTCGTCCGTCGGGCTGGGATTGTGCCGCAGCAGGCCTTCGGTCGTCATGATGAAGCCGGGCGTGCAGGCCCCGCACTGGGAGCCGAGCTTGAGGTGGAAGCCCTCCTGCACCGCCGACAGGCGGCCGTCGCGGGAGAGGGACTCCACCGTCTCGACCGACTTGCCCTCCACCTGGCAGACCAGGGTCAGGCAGGACAGGCGCGGTTCACCGTCGACCAGCACGGTGCAGGCGCCGCACTCGCCGCCGTCGCAGGCGGTCTTCGTGCCGGTCAGGCGCAGGCCTTCGCGCAGATAGTCGAGTAGGAGCGTATTGTCGGCCGCCACGCCATCGTGTTGGCGGCCGTTCAGGGTGAAGCCGACCAGGCGTTTCTTCGTCACAGCCTTCTCCCGAAGTCGCGGCCGGGTCGCGCCGGCCGTCAATTTAGTTCGTGTCACAAACTATTTGCAACCTAGACTAAATGGGCCTCAGGTGCAAGCTCCGGCACGGCGGCGCCGGTTTCCCGGT
>CAYGKX010000163.1:0-8684 GCA_964350225.1 uncultured Rhodospirillaceae bacterium
CGCGACCAAGGACAATATCGCCTATTTCGAGACCCGCCGGACGGATCTCGTGGCGGAGCGCCTGACACGCAAGGCCGAGGCCGAGGCCGTCGCCGTCAAGATCGAGAAGCTGACCCTGGTCGCGATCCGTCAGGCCGGCGACTCGGGGCAGCTATATGGCTCTGTCCGCGCGCGCGACGTCATGAACATGCTGGGCGAACAGGGCGTCACCGTCCGTGCCGCCCAGGTGACCATCCCGCAGCCGATCAAGGAGATCGGCATGCACGACGTCGCCGTGGTCCTGCATCCGGAGGTCACCGTCGAGGTGACGGTCAACGTCGCCCGATCCGAGGCCGAGGCCGAAGCCCAGGCGGAGCGCGCCGCGCGCGGCGAGCAGGTCGTCATGACCGCCGACGAGCAGGCCGCCCTCGAGGCCGCCGAAGAAGCCGAACAGCGGGCCGCCGAGCTCGCCCTCGAGGCGGGCGTCGCGGACGAGCTGTTCGAGGAGGTTCCCGACGAACTGGTCGAGGCCGCCGAAGGCGAAGGCGACGCCGATGCCGGCACGACGGACGGCGGTGCCGACGACGCGGAGAAGAAAGAGGGCTGATCCCACCCGGATCGGACTTCGAGGTTCGACGGCGCCGGTTCCCCTGGGACCGGCGCCGTTTCCTTTTCGTGTCGCCCTAGCCACTCATAAGGCACTTCCATTCGGCCCTCTCCCCCGAGGTGGGAAGCTTCAACGTCGCCCGTTGGAACTCCCCGGGTCTAAACCGACTGGTTGGATCAGGCCGCTTGGCCGGCGTTCCAAAGGCGGGCGGCGAATTGCGGATAAGGGTTGGCGACCAATCCCGCGACCTCACCACGCAGAAGGGCGAGGAGGCCGGCTTCCGGCGGCGGGGTTGTCGGGACCTCCGCCGGGCAGTCGAAATCGAAGCCGGTGTTGTCCCGAACCTCCTCCACCGTGTGCCCGTCATGGACGCTCTCCAGCCGGAAGCGGCCCTTGTCCCTGTCGAACAGGAAGAGGCAGCGGGAGGTCACGAGCGCGTGCGGGCCGCCGGGGCGATGGACGTCTGGCGGACTGGTGCCGGGCGCGCTGATGAAGTCGACCTTCGGCACCAGCGTGCGGGTCGAATGCTCCTCCCGGAAGAGGATCACGCGGGGCACCATGAAATAGAGGAACGCGGAGCCGAAACTCCCCGACCACCGGACGTCTAGGCGCGGATAGTCCTCGCCGATGCCGACCAGGTTGATGTTTGCCTGGCCGTCGATCTGCCCGCCCGACAGGAAGAAGGCGTCCAGCCGCCCCTGGGCCGCGCAGTCGAAGAAGCCAGCCCCCTCGTCGACCCGGTAGCCGGGCATCGTGCTGCCGATGATGGAAACGCGCGGGCGCCCGCCGTCGAGCCTTTGCCGCAGGAGCGCCGCCGAGCCCGGAATGGGCGAGGAGACGCCGACCCCGATATGGCGTGACCCGGCGAGAAGCCGGACGATGACGGCGATCAGAAGTTCCTCGCCTGTATGATCGGACCGGGCCTCGGTCATTCCGCCGCCGCGGCGGGCGCGTCCATGACCTCGGCCGTCAGCCATGCCTGCATCCCGTCCTCGGTCCGCGCCGCCTCCATATAGGCGCCGATCGCCGCGCCGTCGGCCGGGTAGCTGTCGGCGAGCCCGAGCGGCCAGGCCCCCTTGGACGCATGGGCAAGGGCCTCGATATAGAAGGCAGGGATCGTTGCGGGTGCCTTGTCGGGGTCGGCCAGGAGATCCTCGTCCTGAACCGCCTCGCAGGTCGCAAGGGTCGTCCTGGAGGCCTGGACGATTGTCCGGAAGTCGGTCGCGGCGGCACCGAAATAGAGGTTCCCCGCACGATCCGCGAGCGGCGCATGAACCAGCGCGACCTCCGGCTGGATCGCCGGAATGGCCACGATGCGGTCGCCCGGCTGAAACGGGTTGTCGATGAGCCTGTAGTCGTCCCGTTTCGCGACGACGTCGCTGCCGATCAGACCGCGCATGGGAATGAACGGCACCCCCTTCTGGGCGGCGATCAGGCCGGTGTAGACGGCGGGGCACGTCGCATCGATCGGCCGCACGTCCCCCGACTTCACGGCCCGGCCGAAATTCGGCGCCTGACCATACTCGCCCATGGTGACACCGGACGTCTCGACGACAGAGACGCAGCCCGCGCCGATCAGCATGTCGACCGCCATGCCACCGGTCGGCACCGTCACGACATGCAGCTTCCGGACACGGCGCCGCACAAGCGCACGTGCCGTCGCCATCGGCACATATTCCTTGTAAAGCGCAACCCTGACGCCATCGGGCACCATGGCGGCCAGTGCGTCCGGACTGTCGACAAAGGGGGCCGTCATCTGTTCCTCCCGACCTTGCTCACCGAAGATACGCCGCTTCGCCGCCGCGCCCAAGCCCGGCTGTGTCAGTCCGCCCCATCCTCCGTCCCGAACAGCCGGGAGACGACCGGGAAATAGCGCTCTCCGTCGCCGGCCGCCTCCGCCCGTTCCAGAAGGTCGCGGACCGCCGCCGCGCCCGGCGTCTCGATGCCGCCGTCGCGGGCGAGTTCGAGGGCATAGGCAAGGTCCTTTCGGGCATAGCGGACGGAGAAGGCGCGGTCCGGGAACTCTCCCGGCAGCATCGCCTTCAGGCCGTGGTTGCGCAAAGCGAAGCTGTCGGCGGACCCCTTGGACAGGGTCCGGAACAAGAGCTCCGGGTCGAGCCCTGCCGCCCGGCCGATGGCGAGCGCCTCCGACAGGGCCGCAACCGTCTCGAACAGGACCATGTTGTTGAGCAACTTGACCGCCTGCCCTGCCCCGACGCCGCCGCAGCGAGTAACGTCGCTCGCCACATGCTCGAGATAGGGCATGATGACTGAATAGAGTTCGGGCTCGGCGCCGACCATGACCGACAGGGTGCCCGCCTCGGCTGCCGCCCGGGTACGGGCGACCGGGGCATCGGCGAAGTGGGCGCCGGCCGCCGAAAACCGACCCGCCAGTTCGCGCGTCAGCGCAACAGGTGCGGTCGAGTGATCAAGAACGATCGCGCCGGGTTTGACCGAGGCCAGCAGGGTCTCGGCGACGGCCAGTAGTTCGTCGCCTCCCGGAAGGGACAGGAAGATCAGATCCGCTTCCTCGGCGACGGCCTCAACAGTGGCGCAGCCGACGACCGCTTTGTGCCCCACGGCCGTAACCGCTTCGCTCCGCCGATCGAAGGCGAAGACCGGCAGTCCGCTCTTCGCCGCGAGGTTCCGGCACATTGGCCCGCCCATGACCCCGAGCCCGACGAACCCGAGCTTCTTGATGTCGCGGAAATACGGGGCGGTCACGATCTCACGCCGCCGCCCGGGCCGCACTTGCGCCCGCGAGCCGGCCGAAGACGGAGCCGGCGGTCAGGCCGGTGCCGCCAGGGTAGTTGAAATAGAAAAGCCCGCCGACCAGTTCGCCGGCGGCATAAAGCCCCGGGATCGGCCGCTCTTCCGTGTCGAGCACCTGGGCATTCGTGTCGATGCGGAGGCCGCCGAAAGTGAAGGTCAGCCCACAGGTCACCGCATAGGCCTCGTAGGGCGGCCTATCGAGGGGATTGGCCCAGTTGGTCTTGGGAACCGGAATGCCAGGCGTGCCGCGACCGTCCTTCACATTGGGATCGAAGGGCACGTCGGTTCGGACCGCGTGGTTGAACGCCGTCAGGGTCTCCAGCGCCCGGGCGGCATCCACCCCGTCGAGCTTCCCGACCAGCTCCTCCAGGCTGTCCGCCCGCACCTTCGTCACCTGCCGTATGCGGTACTCGTCGCGCAGCAGGTGTGTCACCTTCGCGTCGAAAATCTGCCAGGCAAACTGACCCGGCTGCTCCAGGATGACCCGGCCGTATTTCGCATAAGTGTAATTGCGAAAATCCGCGCCCTCGTCGACGAACCGCTCGCCCCGCGCGTTGATCATCACCCCCAGCGGATAGGAATGTTTCTGGAAGGCGTCGCCCACTGCGAGGTCGCCGAAGGGCGGTGCATTCCGCTCCCACCCGACCGCATGGCAGCCCGACCAGTGGCCCCAGGGCATCGCCCCCGCCTCCAACGCCATGCGGATGCCGTCGCCGGTGTTGAACCGGGTGCCGCGCACCTTCGCAAGGTCCCAACCGGGCCCAAGATAGCGTGTGCGCCATTCTGCGTTCGACTGGAAACCGCCCGCCGCCAGGACGACCGCTTTCGCGCGTATGTCGCGGGACCCTTCCGGCGACCGGACGCGCACGCCGTGCACCCCGTGATCGTCGTGCAGCAGCGCGATCGCCCGGGTCTCGTATGCGATCCTAATGTCCTCCCGCGCGGCCGCGCCGTGCAGGGCGTCGACCAGACCGGGTCCGCCACCCCAGGCCTCTATCGTCAGGCCGCCCCAGAAGGTGAAGCGCCCGTCTACCTGATACGCCTGACGGCCCCAGATCGGCGCGAAGCGCACGCCTTTTTCGCGCATCCAGCGCAGGGTGTCGCGGCTGCGGGTGACCAGGATTTCGCAGAGGTCCGGGTCGGTCCTGTATTCGGTCACCCGGCCCATGTCGTCGAAGAACCGGTCTTCCGTATAGGTGCCGAAGTCCGTGCGCGCGACCTCCGCATCAGTCAGGTCGGGCATCAGCGCGCGCAGATCGTCGACCCCGTCATAGACGCTGCGCATGGCGCCCGCGGTGAAGCGGGTATTGCCGCCGCTTTCCGCTTCCGGCGCGCGTTCCAGGATCAGAACCCGGGCGCCGCTCTCCCGCGCGGACAGGGCGGCGCAGAGGGCGGCGTTACCCGCGCCGACGACGACGACATCCGCTTCGGTGGTAGAGTGCATGCCTCTCTCGACCGTTTCCTGTCCCCATCGAAAACTAGCCGACCGGACGCTGGGCTGGCAATCGACGCGCAGAGGCGGCGCGAACACGCAAGTATTTTGCACACGAACAATTTCGCGGGTAGGGTCGCGCCATGTCCGACCGCCCGACCGAGCGCCCCAAGCCGACCGGAAAAGCCGCGACCGCCACACCGTCGGGGCGGGCATCCAAGGCCTATGAACTGGAGAAGCAGATCGGATATCTGCTGCGCCGGGCCCACCAGCGGACGACCGCGATTTTCATGGCGAACATGGCGGAGACGAATCTGACTCCGACCCAGCTTGCCGCGCTTGCCAAGGTCGCCGACGAGGGCGAAGTGACCCAGAACAGGCTGGGCCGGCTCACGGCGATGGACCCGGCAACCATGCAGGGCGTCATAAAGCGGCTGTCGGCGCGCGGCTATATCGACCGGCGGCCCGACCCGCACGACCGCCGCCGCACCGTCCTGACCCTGAGCGCCGAGGGCCGGGCGATCCTGGAGCGGGCGGCGCCAGCCAGCGTCAGGACCAGCGAGGAAACCCTCGCCCCCCTCACCCCGCGCCAGCAGGCGCAGTTCCTGGAGCTTCTGCAGAAGCTGACCTAGCCTGCGGCGGTTCGTGGTCAGGAGCCGTTCCGGGCGGCTTGACCTGCGCAGGCGCAAATTTTGCCTTGCGGGCCTGCCTCATCGTCGCTAGCATTGTTCGTATACATACAAAAAACGCATCCTCATGAAGGGTGCGATCAGGGACTTCGCATCGTGGGAACATGGATCGTGGGACGAGCGCCGGATGGGAGCCTATCTCCGACCTGACAGGATAGAGGACGCGCTGGAGGCGTTGGCGCGCCAACCGCTGGCGATCGTCGCGGGCGGGACCGATTTCTACCCCGCGCGGGTCGGCCTTCCCCTGGACGACGACGTTCTCGACATCACGGCCCTGCCCGGCCTCCGCGGCATCGTGGATCGCGGCGATACCTGGCATATCGGCGCATTGACGACCTGGACGGATGTCATCCGTGCCGACCTCCCCCGGACTTTCGACGGTCTGAAGCTCGCCGCGCGCGAGGTTGGCGGCGTGCAGATCCAGAATGCCGGAACCGTTTGCGGCAACCTGTGCAACGCATCGCCGGCGGCGGACGGCGTCCCCGCCCTCCTGGCGCTCGACGCCCGGGTCGATCTGGCCTCCGCCGCCGGATCCCGCAGCCTTCCCCTCGCGGATTTCATCACCGGCAACCGCAGGACCGAACGCGCAGCGTCGGAGCTTGTCGTCGGCCTGACACTACCAAAGGCGACCGGACGCGATGCATCGACCTTTCTAAAGCTGGGCGCCCGCAAGTATCTCGTCATTTCGATCGTCATGGCCTCGGCCTGGGTGGAACTGGCGGAAGACGGATCGGTTGCGGCCGCCCGGGTCGCCATCGGCGCCTGCTCCCCCGTCGCGGAGCGGTTACCCGACCTCGAATCCCGGCTAGCGGGTGTTGCACCGGCCGAGATGAGCGCTGCCGTCGCGCCCGACCTGCTGGTAGCCAAGCTCAACCCCATCGACGACGTACGCGGCACCTCAGACTATCGGCTCGATACCGCCGTGACTGTCACGCGTCGCGTGCTTACCGACGTTGCGCACCGTCTGGAGACAGCCGCATGAATGTCGCGACCCAGACCCTCCGCTTCACGGTGAACGGCGACCCGGTTACGGTCCACGCGAAGCCCATCGCGCGCCTCGCCGACGTCCTCCGGCTGGAGTTGGGCCTGACCGGGACGAAGGTCGGCTGCAATGCCGGCGACTGCGGCGCCTGTACAATCCTGGTCGACGGCGAGCAGAAATGCGCCTGCATGATCCCGGTCGCCCAGGCAGCGGGCCGAGAAATCGTGACGGTCGAGGGGCTGGCCGCGAGCGACGGCACTCTCTCCGCCCTGCAGCAGGCATTCCAGCGGACCGGCGCCGCCCAATGCGGCATCTGCACGCCGGGCATGCTGATGGCCGCGCGCGACCTTCTGGACCGGACGCCCAGGCCGACCGAGGACGATGTGCTGGACGGGCTCGGCGGCGTCCTTTGCCGCTGCACGGGCTATCGCAAGATCGTCGATGCCATCCTCGAGATGACCGGCGGACCCTCCGAGCCGGCCCCGATCCCCGCCGGCGCGGCGGTCGGCTCCCGCCTGCCCAAGGTGGACGGCGCCGCGAAGGTCACTGGCAGCGAAATTTTCGGCGCGGACCGGGCGCCGGTCGACGCCCTCTGGCTCCGCGCCGTCCGCTCGCCCCACGCAAGGGCCCGGTTCACCCTGGGCGACCTCGAATCTTTCCGCGCGACGCGCCCCGGTCTCACGGCGATCCTCACCTGGCAGGACGTTCCGGGCAGCAACCTTTACGGCATCTACCCGACCGGCAAGGACCAGCCCGTCCTGGCGCGCGATGCGGTTCGCTATCGCGGCGAGGCCGTGGTGGCGCTCGTCGGCGATCTGGAAACCGTCGAGAGCATCCGCGACACGGACCTGCCCATCGAATGGCTTCCGGAGACGGCCGTGACGGACATGGCGGCCGCCACCGCGCCGGATGCCGAGCCATTGCACGACCATCTGCCGGACAACGTCCTGACCCGGGGCTTTGTCAGAAAGGGCGACGTCGCGGCGGGTTTCGCAGATGCGGACTTCGTCGCCGAAGGCGACTGGCGGACGGGGTTCGTCGAGCATGCCTATATCGAGCCGGAAGCCGGCTGGGCGCGGCGGGTCGGCGATCGCATCGAAGTCACCGTGTCGACCCAGACACCCTATATGGACCGGGACGAGATCGCCCATGTCATGGGCCTGGAGAAGCAGCAGGTGCGCGTCATCCCGACCGCCTGTGGCGGCGGGTTCGGCGGCAAGCTGGATCTGTCTGTACAGGCGCTGATCGCTGTCGCCGCCTGGAAGCTGGACCGGCCTGTCCGTATGACCTACACGCGTCCGGAGAGCATGGCCGCGTCGACAAAGCGCCATCCCTCGGTCATCCACGCCAAGGCCGCCTGCACAAGGGATGGCCATCTGACCGCCTATGAATTTTCCGGCGACTTCGACACGGGGGCCTATGCGTCCTGGGGGCCGACGGTCGCGGACCGGGTTCCGGTTCACGCGACCGGTCCCTACTACGTGCCTCATGTCCTGAACAGCAGCCGGGCGATCCACACGAATGGCCCGCCCTCCGGGGCCTTCCGCGGCTTTGGCGTGCCCCAGGCGGCCCTCGCCCACGAAGCACTGTACGACGCCCTCGCCGAGCAGGCGGGCATCGACCGGCTGGAGTTCCGGCTGATCAACGCCATCCGGACCGGCCAGGAAACCGCTACCGGCCAGGTCCTCAAGGCGAGCGCCGGTCTCGCGCAGTGCCTGGAAGCGCTGAAACCCGCCTGGGCCGAAGCGCTGGCCGACGTCTCCTCGTTCAATACCGGATCTGGCACGGTCAAGCTCGGCGCCGGGGTCGGCTGCATGTGGTACGGCTGCGGCAACACCTCGATGTCCAACCCGTCGACCATGCATCTGGGCGTCGCCCCAAACGGTGGACTGACCCTCTACAACGGCGCCGCCGATATCGGCCAGGGGTCGAACACGATCATGATCCAGATCGCTGCCGATGCCCTGGGGGTTTCGGCGGACATGATCGGCTACATCATGGGCGATACCGACCTGACCCCCGACGCCGGCAAGAGTTCCGCCTCCCGCCAGACTTTCGTGTCCGGCAAGGCCGCGCAGCTGGCGGGCGAGGACCTCCGGGCCCAGGTCCTGCGGCTCGCCAATGCCGGGCCGGGGGCGACCCTGGAGTTCGGCCAGGGCGCGATCCGCGTGATTGAGGGCGAGGTGCGGCGGGAAATCGACCTCTCCGCCCTTACGCCCAACC
>CAYGKX010000164.1:0-4875 GCA_964350225.1 uncultured Rhodospirillaceae bacterium
ACACGCTGCATCCCGGTTTCGTGCACGAAAGCTCGGTCACACCGGCGCGCCGGCAGGAGCGCAAGGGCACGGCGAGCGCGGTCGACGACCAGCAGACCCGTGACATGATGATGGCCAACGGCTTCACCCAGCGGGAATGGGAGGGGGTCGACCTGCACGGCTTCCCGACCGGCCATTCCTTCATGGGGGGCTTCTACAAGAAGGGGCTTCTTGCGCCGCAACGGAACGACCCGGTGATCGAGGACTATCGCCGCGCGATGGTCGAGAAGCTGGGCGAGGCGCGGACCGCGGAAATTCTCGGCATGGACCGGTTCAACAACCTGATCTACCCGAACCTGAACGTGAACGCGCAATATCAGTCGATCCGCGTCGTCCACCCCATCGCGGTCGACAAGACGGTCATCCAGGGCTTCTGCTTCCGCCTGAAGGGGGCGCCGGAAGGCATGTTCCACCGGGCCGTGCGCTTCCTGTCCAACCTGGGCTCGCCCGCCTCGATGATCTTTTCCGACGATCTCGAAATCTTCGGCCGCGTGCAGGCCGGGCTCGCGGCCGGCGGCCCGGAGTGGCTGGACGTCCGCCGGGGCATCGGCCAGGACCGAATGGGGGAGACCGGCGAGGAGATGGTCTCGACCAGCCTGAGCGAGCTGCCCGTCCGCGCGCAGCACAACGCCTGGCTCGATTACATGGCGACGGCATGAACGCTCCGGCACCCGCAAACGACACGACCGCACTGTCCGTCGAGGACGAAAGGGCGGTCGAGCGCTTCCTGATCCGTGAGGCCGCGCTCCTCGACGCCGGCGACTTCGGGGGCTGGCTCGACCTGTTCGCCGAGGACGGCCTCTACTGGATACCGGCCGAACCGGGCCAGACCGACCCCCTGGGCACGGTTTCGATCGTCTACGAGGACAAGCCGATCCTGGCCATGCGGGTCGAGCGGCTGGGCCATCCGCGGGTGTATGCCGCCGAGCCGCGGCCGCGAACCATGCACATGGTCGGCAATGTGGTCGCCGAGGCCGGGGAGAATGGCGAGATCGTCGCGACCTCGACCCTGATCGTCACGAGTTACCGCGAGGGGCCCACAGTCCTGCACAGCGGCCGGGCCCGCCATCGCCTGGTCCCAGGATCCGGCGGAGATTTTCTGATCCGGGAGAAACGGGTCGACCTGATTGACTGCGACGGTGTTCACGGCCCGATCATCGTGCCGCTGTAGCGCGTCCCGCTGCCCACCGACCAATTGTCGCAGTCGGATGGCAACGCGCCATTTCTAGTGCCCCTTCGTTCACTTCGGACCTAAGATCGCACCAATGGTTCAGGTCAAGAAAGCCAGCGTCCGGGGAGCGATAGTCGATGCGGCGAGCGACTTGTTCGCCGCGCAGGGCTTCCAGGGCACCACGCTTGCACAGATCGCCGGCGGCGCCGGCGTCGCGGTCGGCAACATCTATTCCTATTTTCCCTCCAAGCTTCATCTGCTCTACGAGGTCTATCGCCCCTGGCTGACGGAGCGGATGGAAAGCCTGTCCGCCACCGTCGCGCGGGCCCCCGACGCACGCAGCAAGATCCGCCGCATCCTGGTCGGCCTGTGGCACGACATCCCGGCGGAGGACCCCGGCCTGGCCAACAGTCTCATGGAGGCGTTGGCAACGGCCGATCCGGAAAAAGGCAAGCCGGACGACCTCCTGCTATGGACCGAGGCCCGCTTGACGGAGATGTTCGCTGAGGCCCTGCCGGCGGACCGGCGGGAGGCCGTGGGCGACAGCCGGCTCGCCAACCTGTGCCTGATGGCCTTCGACGGATATGTCATCAACATGCGGCTGAAGGACCTGCGCGATATCGACGCCCTTGCGGAGATGATGTGCGACCTTCTGCTGGGTCCGGAGGCGGCCGGCGAGGCGACCGCGCCTCAGTCCAGAAGATCGGCGAACAGCCCGTAGAGATCGTCCTTGCCCTCGATCCCGACTCCCGGCATCTCCGGGAGTGTCGAGCGGCCGTCCGCCAGGACCACGCCGGCGGGCAGGCCGCCGAAGATCTTGCCAGTATCCGGCGCCGCTTCGTGCCCGCCCAGCCCCAGGCCGGCCACGGCATGGAAGGCAAGAAAATGCCCTGCATGGGGCCAGAAACGATCGCGCGCCCAACCGTCCGCTGCCGCGAGGTCGAGGATCCTGCGGTATTCGGCAATGCCATAGGACAGCGCCAGGTCCATCTGAAGCAAGTCCTTGTTCGGACGCAGCCCTGCATGGCGCAGCAGGTTCCGCGTGTCCGCCGCGGAAAAGACGTTCTCCCCGGTCCCGATGGGCAGCGCGTGCCGGGCGGCCATCGCCGCGTTGAGGTTGTAGTCGAGCGGGTCGACCGGTTCCTCGATCCAGGCGAGACGCCGATCGCCCAGCGCCTCGAAGTAGGCGTCGGCCTTGTCCGGCGGAAAGGTGCCGTTACCGTCGACCGCGAGGTTCGCGCCCTCTCCCACGATGTCCAGCGCGGCGTCGATCCGGCGCAGGTCGTCGTCGAGGGGGGCACCGCCGATCTTTATCTTCAGCCGCGTGTAGCCGAGTTCCCGGTAGCCCCGCAGTTCCGCGACGAGCGGATCGAGGCTGCCATCCTCCGTATAGTGGCCGCCGCTGCCATAGACGGCGATGGTCGAGGAAGGCTCGGTGCCGTAGCGGTCCGCGAGAAGGCGCCAGAGCGGGACGTCCGCCGCCTTCGCCGCAAGGTCCCAGAGCGCCGCGTCGAGGAGGCCGACAGCCCCTGCCCGCTCTCCATGGCCGCCCGGCTTCTCGTTCGCCATGACGAGGGACCAGGCCCGCTCCGGGTCGATCCCGCCATCGCCGTCCTCATAATCCTGCGGATCCGCGGCGAGAAGGCGCGGCGCGAATCGTTCGGCGAGCAGACCGCCATGGGCATATCGGCCAATCGAATCGAAGCCGAGGCCGATGAGCGGTTTGCCGTTGCGATGCACGTCGCTGACGACGACGACCGCGCTCGCCGTCATCGTGTCGTATGCGATGTCGGCGTTGCGCATCGCCGTCCCGATGGCGACGGTCTTCTGGCGGATGTCGACGATCTTCATGCTGTGCCTTTCGCTCCCCTTGCCCCTTCCGCGATGCTAGTCTTTCGGCCATGACAGACGCCGCGCATGCCCTCGCAGTCCCGCCGGGGCCGACCTACGACATCGGCCGCAGCTTCGAATGGAATTCGGTCCATGGCCCTGCCTTCGAAGGCCCTTGGCCGAACATTCCCGCGACCCCGCACAAGACGGTCCTCGGACTGGACGTCGCCTCCCGCTTCGGCGTCGCGGCGAGCGTCCTGACCAGCGCGCGCTGGGTGGAGACATATTCCCGGCTCGGCTTCGACCTTCTCACCTACAAGACCGTGCGGTCGGTCCCCTGGCGCTGCCACGAACCGGCGAACTGGCTGTTCCTCGACGAGACGGGACGGGCGCGGTTGAGCGATCCCGATTGTGCCCTGACAACTGCCGAGGCAATCGCGAGCGAGGCCGCCGACGCCTTCGCCGCGGGTTCCTTCGGCATCCCCTCCTCGGCACCGTCCCATTGGGAACCGGACATCGCCCGGGCCAAGGCCGCCCTGGGAACGGGCCAGGCGCTGGTCGTCTCCATCGTCGGCACCGTCCTGCCGGAAAGCCGCGAAGAGGACGTGTTGGCCGACTTCTCCGACCTTGCCGCTCGCGTCCGCGCCGCGGGAGCGGATGCCGTCGAAGCGAACCTCTCCTGCCCGAACGTTCGGGCGCAGGAGGGCGAGGTCTTCCGGGATGCAGCCCTGTCCGGCCGGATCGCCCGGGCTGTCAGGGCGGCTGCGGGCGGCGCGCCGGTCCTTCTCAAGATCGGACACCTGCCGGACCCTTCGGACCTGCGGACCTTTCTGCGCGCCGTCGCGGGGGCGGCCGATGCGGTCACCATGATCAACGCTCCCAGCCGGCGAATTCTCGCGCCCGACGGCAGCCCAGCGTTCGGTGCCGGGCGGGAACGCGCGGGCGTCATGGGCGACGCGATCTTTCCACTGGCGATCGAGCAGCTTCGGCGGGCCGTCGCGATCGAGGACGAAGACCGCCTCGACCTGTCCTTCGTCGCCGTCGGCGGCGTGAATTCGGCCGCACGGGCCCGGGCAATGATCGAGGCTGGCGCGGCGGCGGTCCAGTGCGCATCCGCCGCCGTGTGGAACCCCTATCTGGCAAGCGAGATCAAGCAGGCCGCCCCCGGCATCTGACGCCGTCACGCGCCCTCGAACACCTTGATGCCAAGTGGGCCGGACTTGCCGCCGTTGGTCGGCGACGTGTCGGCCGGGCAGGCGGACACGGCGGCGAGTACGTCCATTTCCGCGCGCAGGTCCATATAGTCGTCCGGTCCGACCTCTGTCGGCAGGATCTTGAAGCTGCCGTCGGTGAACAGCTCGACATTCATGAAGATGTTGAAGATATCGAACACGTCGTCGCCCGAGAGGCCGTACGGCGCGACCGCTTCCGTCAGGTTCTCCTGGCAGGACCGGTGGGTACCGGCCGCCAGGTTGTCGCGCAGCTCGTAGAGCCGGGTCGAACAGCGACCGCCCATGTTGCCCCAGTGATTCCGGCAGGTGTCCGCAACCACCGTCAGCATGACGTTTTCGCGCGGCGGCTTGGAATAGAAGTGCTTGAAGGACTTGCTGGTCCCGGTGCCGAGGATGCCGTTGATCGCCCAGCTCTGCCCGACATGGAAGGTCTCGCGCAGGTCGTTCGCGTTGTAGAAGGTGCAGTCGCCGACCTGGTCGCCCGTGATCTGGTGGATTCGCAGGATCTGGCCCTTGCGGACGACGGTCGCCCGTCCTTCGGTCGCGGGGATGACGAATTCGTCGACGACCTTTCCGTAACCGGCAGGTGTCTCGCTCACGACG
>CAYGKX010000164.1:4885-8652 GCA_964350225.1 uncultured Rhodospirillaceae bacterium
CCTTCTCGGAGACGGGTGCCGCCGCCTGGGTCCAGTCATGTTCGGCGACGTCGAAGACAACGCCGTTCGGGTCCTTGAACTTCGTTTCCGCGTCGACACCAGGATAGCCGTCGGGCAACTGCATGAAGAAGCGGCCGCCGTTCTTCTCGATCCGCGCGCGGGTCTCGTCCGCATCGTCGACGACGAAGCCGAAATGGTGCAGCCCGGCCCAGTCCGGCCCGTTGATCTGCCCCCCGGTCCCGTCCGGAAAATTGAGAAGGGTCAGGTTCATCACACCGTCCGACAGCATGATGGCGTTGCCGATCGGGCTTTCCGCTTCGGCGACACGCTCAAGCTCGAAACACTTCTCGTAGAAGGTGGCGGCCGTCTCCAGCTCGGGCACCTGGATGGCGATATGGCGTAGCTTGCCCATGGGGCGTCTCCCGCGGTGGCAGATTCCGAACGTCATTCGGTTTTGATATCATAACCCGGACTTGCCCCCAGTCCAACGATCGGGTGACATGCCGCCCGGATATTCACACCATACAGGATGCAAGGAACAACCATGCCGAAAGAGATCGTTCACGTCCCCGGGCTCAGCGACGGGCTGTTGAAGGCGCAAGTGCCGATTTCGGCCGCCGTGAAGGCGAATGGCTTCGTCTTCGTATCGGGCCAACCCCCCATGTTCCCGCAAACCGGCACGGTCGAGATCGCCGACATCCGGACACAGACCCGGCTGGTTCTCGACAACGTGAAGCGCTGCCTGGAGGCGGCCGGCTCGTCGCTCGAGCAGGTCGTGAAGGTGAATATCTTCATCACCAACGCCGCCTACTTCGCGGCGGTGAACGAGATCTACAAGACCTACTTCCCCAAGGACCCCCCGGCCCGCACCTTCTGCGCAATGGCCTCCTGGCCGATGACCTTCGACGTGGAGATCGAGTGTACGGCCGTGTGCGACTGACCGACCCTGACTCGCGCCGCCCCGCCCAGGTCGCGGGGCGGCGGCACTCTGTAACCGGGACCACCGCATTATGACCGACCAACCCCACTACACCGTCCTCGGCGCCGGCATCGTCGGGGCGAGCTGTGCGCTCGCGCTCCGGCAGGCGGGTTTCGGCGTCACCCTGATCGACCGGGATACGCCGGGCGCCGGCGCCTCGATGGGCAATGCCGGGCTCATTCAGACCGGAACGCCTCTGCCGGTCGCCGTGCCGGGTCTCGCACGCCAACTGCCCAAACTCCTGACCAATCCGAAAAGCCCCCTGTCCATCCGCTGGCGCTACATGCACAAGCTCGCCCCCTTCCTCTGGAAGCTCTTCCGGGCCGGGCGGGCGGCGGAGTTCGAGCGGATATCGAAGGCGATGCAGGCGATCCTCGATCTCTCGGGCGAGGCCCATCGCGATATGGCGCGGGAAGCTGGCGCGACCGAGCTCCTCGGCAGCCGCGGCCTCCTGATGGTTTTTCCCAACAAGGAAAGCTTCGAGGCGGGTCGTTTCGAATTCGACCTCTACACGCGGCGCGGCGTCGCATTCGACGAGGTCGGCGAGGACGAGATCCGGCAGATGGAACCTGCCATCGCCCGGGAGTATCGCTGGGGCTATCACCTCTACGAATGTTTCTACACCCTCTCGCCCCAGCGGTTGACGGAGGCGATCGCGAACCGTGCCGTTGCCCTCGGCGCGGAGTTCGCAACCGATGAAGTCCGCGACATCGAAACGGGGCCGGAGGGCGTGTCGGCGCTTGTCTGTGCATCGGGACGGCGTCCGGTCGATCGGCTCGTACTCTCGGCCGGTGTCTTTTCCCGGCCCTTCGCGAAGCGCCTCGGCGTGACCGTCCCGATGGAGGCCGCGCGCGGCTACCACGTCAACCTGCCCGAACCCGGCATCCGGTTGAATGGGCCGATCGTCGACGGCAAGCAACATTTCGGCGTCACGCCGATGGCGGACGGGGTCCGCTTGGCGGGGACCATCGAATTCGCCGACCTCGACGCGGCCCCGAACATGGCGCGGGCGGAGATGCTCTTGCCACTGACGAAAACGATGCTGCCCGAGCTGAATGGCCCCATCGACCGGAAATGGATGGGGAACCGGCCGCTGACGCCGGACAGCCTGCCGGTTCTCGGCGTCGCTCCCAAGGCGGCCAATACGATCCTCGCCTATGGTCACGGCCAGCTTGGCCTGACGATGGGACCCGCGACCGGCCGGATCGTCGCAGCCCTTGCGCGGGGCGAGGATCCGGGTATCGACATGACGCCTTACCGGCCCGACCGGTATTGAGCGTGCCGGCATCATGGTGACGCCCCGGCTGCTGATCGGTCTGGTCACCGGAGGCACCCTCGCCGTTCTGGATACCACCGTCGTCGTCCCGATCCTGACCCTGATCGGCAAGGATCTGGGCGGCGGCACTTCGGTCGCCTGGTTGCTCGCGGCCTATCTCGTTGCGTCCACGGTGACGATGCCGCTCTGGGGCCGCGCCTTCGATATGCGCGGCGAACGGCAATCCTATGCGGCGGCGCTGGCGCTGTTCACGGCCGGGACCATACTCGCCCTCGCGGCGCCAACCCTCCCCATGTTGATCGCCGCCCGCGTCGTCCAGGGCGTGGGCGCTGGGGGCCTCGTTCCACTCGGGCAGGCCATCCTCGCCAAGCGGTCCACGCCGGAGCAGCGTGCCCGGCTGCAGATCGTCTATAGCGCGACATACGGCGTCGCCGCGGCGGCCGGCCCGGTACTGGGCGGATGGATCGCGGATGTGGCCTCGTGGCGCTGGGCCTTCGCGGTCGTCCTGCCTTTCGTTCTTCTGGCCGGCCTCCTCCTGTTTCCCCTGTTGAGGGCGCGGCAGGAGACGGAGCTCAAGCCGTTCGACATGATCGGGACGCTGCTCCTGACTGTCGGGCTCGTCGCCGTCCTCGTCGGCGTCGAACGGCTTTCCACCCCCGGAGCGTTTCCGGGCATCGCGATCGCCGCCGGCCTCCTCGTCTTGGTCCTCTTCGGCTGGTACGAGCGGCGCGCCGCCGAACCGATCCTGCCCATGTCCCTGCTGACGACGCCGCTGATCGCGGGGTGCGCGCTGACCACCCTGATTTCCGGCTTTATCCTTTTTGCCTTCCTTACCTACCTACCGCCGCTGATTGCGGCCGCCGACCCCTCGATGAACAGCGGCGTCGTCGTCGTGCCCGTGACCATCGGCGTGATGACGCTCGGCGCCGTTTCGGGCTGGCTCGCGCTCAGGGTCGGCACGCGATCCCTGACCCTCGTGGCCGGGGCCTTCGCGGGCTGTGCCGGCCTCGCCGTCGTCGTGACCGGCGGCTCCGTCGCGGGCTTGATTGCCGCCTCCTTTCTCGCCGGCTTCGGGACGGGCTTCAGCACGATGCCCGGCCTCCTGCTCGCACAACGCGCCGCCCCTGCCGACCAGCTGGGCGCCGCGACATCCCTGATCATCTATTCGCGGAATTTCGGCGGCGCATTGGGTGTCGCGGTGGTCGCGACGATCACCGAAGGACTGGCCTCCGCCACCGTGTCGACAAGCCAGGCGCAATTGCGCGCGTTCGATCTCGTCACCGTCATCGGCTTTGCGATGGTTGCCGTCGCTCTTCTCCTGCCGAGGCGGAAGGTCGAACGCGACATCATCGCCGCAAGCGGAACGGTCGGAGGAGAGACCTGAAGGCGCGCCCGTCGGATAAGGGTGCCTGACGTGCCCCGGAGACCGATTGGCCACTGCTTGGCCTCCGGGGCCGTCCACTCGAGAAGGCAACCCCCTCCCCGCCTGTCAGGCCCGGCCCGCCGCGGCGG
>CAYGKX010000165.1:0-8647 GCA_964350225.1 uncultured Rhodospirillaceae bacterium
GGCATCGGCCATGGTCGGCTTGCCGAACAGGAAGGGTCCGCCGTAGCTGTCGAGGCATTCCGCCCAGATCGTCTTGATCCGTTCCACGTCCGGGCGGGCGCCGGAGAAGATCTTGAAGCTCTCGTGCCGCGCCTTGATGTTCATCGGCAGGGCCGAGCGCAGGTTGTAGAAGCCGGAGTGGATCTCGCGGGACACCGAGCGACAATGGTTGCGCGGGACCTTGGCCCTCGGCAGGAGCTGAGCCTTGGGGAAGGCCTCGTTCAGATATTCAGCGATGGCAAGCGTGTCCCAGACGGTGATGCCGTCATGGGTCAGGCGGGGGACCAGGACGGAGGGTGAGAGCAGCAACAGTTCCTGCCGCGTTTCCGGATCATCCAGGTCGACCGGCTGTTCGTCGAACTCCAGCCCCGCCATGCGGCAGAGGAGCCAGCCGCGCAGCGACCAGGACGAATAGTTCTTAGAAGAAATCGTGAGGGTCGCTCGCGCCATCGCCTCTGTCGGTCCCCGTACCCGCTGGTCTCTTGCGCGACAATCCTCTCGCAGCGCAGCAAAATTTGCACTAGATTTTTTTGCGGTGCGGCATGGATGTCGCTTCGCGGGATGGGATCATGCTCTATCAGACCTATCAGTTCCACGACGACGCCATCGCGCCGCTGCGCACACTGGCCCGCTGGGCCAAGGATCTTCCCTGGGCGACCTGCACCGAATGGGGGTCGACCGCCCGGCAGCGAACCCATGCCGTATGGGAGATGCTCGCGCGGTTCGAGCTGTCTCACAGCCGTCCGGACTTCGGCATCCGCTCGATCCGGATCGGCGGCCGGAATGTGCCGGTGCGCGAGGAAATCGCGCTATCGCTGCCGTTCGGCAATCTCCTGCGCTTCGCCAAGGACATGGCCGCCGATCAGCCGAAGGTGCTCGTCGTCGCCCCCCTGTCGGGCCATTTCGCCACGCTTCTGCGTCATACGGTCGAAACGCTGTCGCGCGACCATGACGTCTATATCACCGACTGGGCGAACGCCCGGGACGTGCCGCTATCGGCCGGCATGTTCGGCGTCGACGACTATGTCGAATATCTGATCAGCTTTCTGGAGGAGATGGGGCCGGAATCGCACCTCCTCGCCGTCTGCCAGCCCTGCGTTCAGGCACTCGCCGCCGTCGCCGTTATGTCGGAAGACCGGAACCCCGCCACCCCCCTGTCGATGACCCTGATGGCGGGACCGATCGACACCCGGGAAAGTCCGACGGCCGTCAACGAATTGGCGACCCAGAACCCGCTTTCCTGGTTCAAGAACACGCTCATCTCGCACGTGCCCTACCGGTATCCGGGCCGCGGACGGGCCGTCTATCCGGGGTTCGTGCAGCTCAGCGCCTTCATGACCATGAACATGGAGCGGCACCGGAAGGCGCATCAGAAGCTTTACGACCATCTGGCCGCCGGCGAGACCGACGAGGCGCAGAAGATCAAGGACTTCTACGACGAGTATTTCGCGGTGCTCGACCTGACCGAGGAATTCTATATCGAGACGATCGACCGCATCTTTCAGCGCGCGGAACTCGCCACCGGCGATTTCACCTATCGCGGCCGGAAGGTCGACCCCGGCGCGATCCACCGCACCGCCCTCCTGACGGTCGAGGGCGGGCGCGACGACATCTGTTCGCTGGGACAGACGGCCGCGGCACACGACCTGTGCAACGCTCTTCGGCCACACCTGAAGCGGCATCACCTGCAGGCCAATGTCGGGCATTACGGTGTCTTCAGCGGCAAGCGGTGGGAGAAGGAAATCTACCCGGTGGTGCGCAACATGATCCTCGCCATGGCGTGACGCGTGACGGGACAGGTGTCCCGGACAGCCCCCGCCACCCGATCCTTCGAGACAGCGGCTGCGCCGTCTCATCTGACTGCCGTCGATTGATAAAGACGATCCCTGCCCTTCGTCCCGAGGAGCGCGCGTTCGCGCCCGTCCCGATGGATCCGATGAGGCGTTCCAGGCGGCCGCCTCTCCCGGCGCTGTCTTGTTTTCCTTCCGCGGCAAATTAGTTACAATGGCAACTAATTGAACGAACCCGCGAGGAGGCTCCCATGGCTGAGACCGCCAGGCAGGAGCCGCGCGACGACTTTACGATCGACCAGCGATGGGACGCCTACACAGCCGAGGACCATGGCGTGTGGCGCACCCTTTTCCACCGCCAGGCCGAGATCCTGAAAGGTCGCGCGGTTCAGGAATTCATCGACGACATCCATGACCTGGGCATGCCGTCGGACGAGATACCGGATTTCCGGCGCCTGAACGACGTCCTGTCCGCCAGGACAGGCTGGACCATCGTCGCCGTGCCGGGCCTCGTGCCCGACGCTGTCTTCTTCGACCATCTGGCCAACCGGCGCTTTCCGTCGACCTGTTTCATCAGAAAGCCGGACCAGCTGGACTATCTCCAGGAACCTGACGTTTTCCATGACGTGTTCGGTCATGTTCCACTCCTGATGAACCCGGTTTTCGCCGACTATATGGAGGCCTACGGCAAGGGCGGCCTCAAGGCACTCGGGCTCGATGCCCTGCATTATCTGGCGCGGCTCTACTGGTACACGGTGGAGTTCGGCCTGATCCGCACGCCGGACGGCCTGCGCATTTACGGCTCGGGGATCGTGTCATCGAAGGGTGAAAGCGTCTATTCGCTCGAGGACCCTTACCCCAACCGGCTCGGCTTCGATCTCCTGCGCGTCATGCGGACGAACTACCGGATCGACGATTATCAGGAGACGTATTTCGTCATCGACAGCTTCGACCAGCTGTTCGACGCGACGGTGGATCCCGACTTCACGCCCTATTACAAGGAATTGCGCAATATGGGCGATCTTGCGCCCGGCGATGTCCTGCCGTCGGACACGGTCCTGCACCGCGGACGCAGCGTCGCCTGAGACATCTTGGGTAGGGTTTCGGCCGACCAAAAGAAAAAGGGCCGCTGGGGTTAGCCAGCGGCCCAAGTCTAGGGAGGAAACGCCCAAGAAGTGCAAGGCGACATTCTGCGCCGGACCAAACCGGCTAACAGGGGCGTATGTCGCAATGCACAATTTGATGGTGCGGCGCGGGAAACGCAAGCGCTTTTTGGCAAAAAAAGTAAGAAATCCGGTAATCGCATAAACGATGTGCAAGTGCTTTCAAGTCCGCACAAACATTGTGCAACGCAACATCCCCAAGCGCCCATCAGAAGAAGTCGGCATGATTTCGCCGGCCCGCAGCCGGCACCCCGATCAATTCTCGACCCCGGCTCTCGCTTTGGCACGCCCCCAATATATGGTAAGAGCCCGATAAATACTGGCGGAACGAAACGGTTTTCCGGGCGAGAATTGGTGACAACGGCGGGTTGGATTCAGTCGCGGCAGGAAGGGGAGACCCTGGTCCTGACCGCCGGCGGTGCGTGGCAGGTGGACAGCCTCGCCGGGCTCATCGCCGAGGTTCGCCGCTCGATCCCCACCGGGCGCGGCGCGCGGGATGTCGGACAGGCGCGCCTGGACCTGGCACAGATCACCAAGATGGACAGCAGCGGCGCCTGGCTGATCAACGATCTTCATGGCCGTCTCGCGGCAAGCGGCCTCTCGCCCGAGACGACGGGCGCCAAGACCTCCTATCGCGCGCTCCTGGAACGGGCGGAGCGGGCGGCCGCCAAGCGCGCCGAGTGCGAGAAGCCGAAGAAGTACCACCCGATCCTGAACGCACTCAATTCCATCGGCCGGTCGAGCACCGAGGCGGGCCAGGGCGCCTATCTCCTACTCTCCTTCTTCGGCCTGACCGTCGTAATGATCGTCCGCTCGCTGCTTCAGCCCTGGAACATCGAATTCAAGGCGACCCTGAAGCATATCGAGACGACGGGGCTGAATGCCCTGCCGATCGTCGGGCTGCTCTCCTTTCTGATCGGCGTCGTCATCGCCTATATGGGCGCGGTCCAGCTCGAGCGGTTCGGTGCCGCGATCTTCACGGTCGACCTCGTCGGTGTCGGCGTCCTGCGCGAACTGGGCATCCTCGTCACGGCGATCCTGATCGCCGGCCGGTCAGGCAGTGCCTTCACCGCGCAAATCGGCACGATGAAGGTGAATCAGGAGATCGATGCGATGCAGACGATCGGCCTCGACCCGATCCAGGTCCTCGTCCTGCCGCGCATCCTGGCGCTGTTGATCTCGCTGCCGCTCCTCACCTTCTATGCCGACATGATGGGTTTGGCGGGCGGTGCCGTCATCTCCTATGCCGTGCTGGACATCTCGCTGACCACCTATGTCCAGCAGCTGGGCGACGCTGTCGATGTCACCACACTCTTCATCGGAATCGGGAAGGCCCCGGTCTTTGCCTATCTCATCGCAATGGTCGGCTGCTATGAAGGTCTCAGGGTGACCGGCAGCGCCGAGAGCGTCGGCCGCCAGACAACGACATCGGTCGTCGAGGCGATCTTCCTGGTCATCCTGTTCGACGCGATCTTCGCCGTCACGCTCTCCTATCTCGGTATCTGATCCCTTGGACGCCCTGCCGCAGAAATCCGACAGCGAGAATGTCATCGAGGTGCGCGGGCTCGTCACCCAGTTCGGCACCACCCGCATTCACGACGGCCTCGATCTCGACGTGCGGCGCGGCGAGGTACTGGGCGTCGTCGGTGGCTCCGGTACGGGCAAGAGCGTGCTGCTGCGCACGATCATCGGCCTCAACCGCGCCCGTGCCGGCACGATCAAGGTCTTCGGCCACGACATCGCGCGCCTGTCGCAGCGCGACCGACGCGACGTGCTGAGCCGGTGGGGAGTCCTGTTCCAGGACGGCGCCCTCTTCAGTTCGCTGACGGTCAGCCAGAATATCGGCATTGCGTTGCGCCAGCACACGCGCCTGCCGCGCGAAGTTGTCGACGATCTCGCCGCCCTCAAGATCGATATGGTCGGATTGCCCGCCGAGGCCGGTGCGAAATACCCCTCCGAGCTGTCGGGCGGCATGCGCAAGCGGGCCGGCCTTGCGCGGGCGCTGGCACTCGACCCGGACATCGTCTTTCTCGACGAACCGACGGCCGGTCTCGACCCGATCGGCGCGGCGGACTTCGACATCCTGATCCGCGACCTGCAACAAAGCCTCGGCCTGACCGTTTTCATGGTGACGCACGACCTGGATTCGCTCGTAACCATAACGGACAGGATCGCGGTTTTGGTGGACAAGAAGGTTAAAGTCGGCACACTCGCCGAGCTCATGAAGGACAACCATCCTTGGATTCGGGACTATTTTCACGGCCCGCGCGGCCGGGCGGCCCAGACCGCCTCGGAGCGGCGGTCCGCCGGCGGGATGGGCGAGTGATGCCGGGCGGCCGCGGGGTAACGGCGCGTCGGCGCCGGGAAGGATAGGCAGGGACGATGGAGCCGAGAGCCAGTTACGTAATGGTCGGCGCGTTCGTTTTGGGCTTGATCGCGGCCGCCGTGGTGTTCGTTCTATGGCTGGCGGGCGCGCCGCCGAGCGAGACGCGCGTCCCCTACAAGGTCCATTTCACCGGATCGGTGACCGGATTGCAGATCGGCGCCCTCGTGCGCTATCGCGGCATTCCTGTCGGGAGTGTCAACAAGATCAGTTTCTACCGGCCAACCTCCGACACGGTGGATCCCGACATCATCGAGGTCGGGATCAGCGTCGACCAGTCCGCGCCGATCTACAAGACGACAATCGCTGCACTGGAGGTCCAGGGCCTGACGGGGTCCCCCTATATCCAGCTGAGCACGCCGGCGACCTCCGGAAGCCTGGACAAGCCGGAGCCCATGCCCTCGAAGCCGGGCGAGCCGGTACCGATCATCAAGGGGGAGCCATCGGGGCTCGACAAGATCTTCCAGGACATGCCCAAGGCACTCGCCGCCGTCACGCGCGCGGCGAACGCCGCGGCCGCGCTGCTGGAGAGCAACGACAAGCGAATCGCGAAGGTTCTGGACAACGCGAACGATGCGGTCAGCGACGTTCGCAACGTCGTCAAGAGCGTGCAGCCCGCCATCAAGTCGCTCGAGAGCGCGATTTCCGGCCTCAAGCCGGCCATTGCCGCGATCGAGACGGCCGCGAGCGACACCAGCAAGACGATCAAGTCCTTTGGCAAGGTGGCGACCGATATTCAGCCCGTGGTGAAATCGGCCGGCTCGGCGATCGACCGCATCGCCAAGCAGGGCGAGGACGCCCTCAAGTCGCTGGACAATTTGATCAAGGGCGCCCAGCCCGCGATCGTGAGCATCCGCAAAGGGGCCGATGCCTTTGCCACCGCCGCCAAGTCGCTGTCCAGTATCCTGACGGACAACCGGCGCCCCATCGCCGACTTCGCCGCCACGGGACTATATGAATTGTCGACCTTCCTGACGGACATGCGGCGCTTCGTCCGCACCTTCACACGACTGCTGACGCGCATGGAAAACGACCCCGCCGCCTTCTTCTTCGGCAATACCCAACGCGGCTACCGGACACGGGGGCGCCGATGACCCGGCGCGCGGCCCTTCTCGTCCTCGGCACGGCACTCGTCCTGTCCGCGTGCCAGAACCTGATCCCCGGCGCGAACAAGGCGCCTCCACGCCTCTATGAACTGACGCCGAAAAGTACCTTCGACGGCAAGCTGCCGCGCATTTCGGCGCAGATCATCATCGAGACGCCCTCGGCCTCGTCCGGCCTGACGACGAGCCGCATCGCCGTCAAGGAACGGGCCGTGACCCTGGACTACTACGCCCAGTCGGAATGGACCGACGTGGCGCCCAATCTGGTCCAGACCCTCATGGTCGAATCGTTCGAGAACTCGAAACGCGCCCTGTCGGTCGCCCGCGACGGCTCCGGCCTGCGATCGGACTACATCATCAAGGCGGACCTGCGGGAGTTTCAGGCTGAACTCTATCGCGGCCCGAAGCCCAGCGTGAATGTCCGCATCAACATCAAGCTGGTGCGCATGCCCGAGCGCGACATCATCGCCAGCCAGACCTTTCAGGCCCGGGTCGTCGCCAGTTCAGGCGAGATCGACGATGTCATCGAAGCCTTCGACGAGTCGCTGGGCAAGGTCCTGAAGCGGGTCGTCGAATGGACGATCCTCAGGGTCGCTCGCGACTGGCGCCCGTCCCGCCGCCGCTGACGCGCGGCCGATGGGCATCGATATCGAAGCCGTCCGGCGCGACACACCGGCGACCGCGCGGCTGATCCACCTGAACAACGCCGGCGCCTCGCTGCCGCCGACCCCTGTGTATGAGGCGGAAATCGCGCACCTGGCCCGGGAGCGGGAGATCGGGGGCTATGAGGCGGCGGCGGAGGCTCAGGAGCCGCTCGACCGCTTCTACGAAGCCGCCGCCACCCTTCTCCGCGCGCGGCGGGAAGAGATCGCCTTTCTCGAAAGCGCAACCCGTGCCTGGAATGCCGCCTTCCATTCCCTGCGCTGGCAGCCTGGCGACCGCGTCGTCACAACCCGCGCGGAATATGCCTCCAACTATATCGCCTTCCTCCAGGCCCGCCGCCGCTTCGGGATCGAGATCGACATCGTGCCGGACGCGCCCGCGGGAGAGGTCGATCTCACGGCCCTGGAGCAAGCCCTGGACCGGCCCCAGGTAAGGCTCGTCTCGCTCACCCATGTGCCGACCAGTGGCGGGCTGGTCAATCCGGCGGCGGAAGTGGGGCGTCTCGCCCGTGCCGCCGGCGTCCTCTACCTGCTCGACGCCTGCCAATCCGCGGGGCAGATGCCCCTCGACGTCGACGCGATCGGCTGCGACTTCCTGTCGGCCACCGGGCGCAAGTATCTGCGCGCGCCGCGCGGCACGGGTTTCCTGTACGTCCGAAGCGCCGTCCGCGACCAACTCGACCCACCGTTTCTGGACCTTCACGGGGCCAGCTGGACGGATGAGGACAGTTACGAGATGGCCCCGGACGCGACCCGCTTCGAGAATTTCGAAGGTCATCTCGCCGGCAAGATCGCGCTGGGCGTCGCGATGGACTATGCGGTGGAATTGGGCCTCGACCGGATCGAGGCGCGTATCGGCGCGCTGGCCACACGCCTGCGCGACGGGCTATCCGCCCTGAACGGCGTCTCGGTGCAGGACCGCGGCGCCCGTCTGTGCGGCATAGTCACCTTCACCAAGGAGGGCGTGGAGCCGGACGCCATTCGGGCGGCCCTGGGCGCCCAGGCCGTCAATATCTCGCTGTCGTTCGGCAGATCGACCCTGCTGGATCTCGGTCCGCGGGGGCTGCGACAAATCGCGCGGGCCTCCGTCCACTACTTCAACACGGAAGAGGAAATCGACCGAACTCTCGCCGCGATCGACGCCCTGGGCTGACGGCGGACACCAAAAGGCAACGCCCGGCCGCGAGGCCGGGCGCCGCAGGAAATCGGTCGGCGTTCGGGTCAGCCGAGGCCGAAACCCTGGAAACGCTTGTTGAATTTGGCGACCTGACCGCCGGAATCGACCAGCCGCTGCACGCCGGTCCAGGCCGGGTGCGACTTGGGATCGATATCCAGGCGCAACTTGTCGCCCGCCGCGCCATAGGTCGAGCGCGTCGTGAATTCCGAGCCGTCGGTCATGATGACCGTGATCTCGTGATATTCCGGATGAATGTCTTTCTTCATCGCGTGTCTCCGTCGAAGCAGGCGGCTATATAACGAAGCCGCCGCAGCCTTTCAAGCATTCAAG
>CAYGKX010000166.1:0-4630 GCA_964350225.1 uncultured Rhodospirillaceae bacterium
TCCTCGAAGGGCGGTGTCGGGATCGAACTCGATCTCGATCTCGTGCCGGTGCGAGAGACGGCGATGACCGCCTACGAGATGATGCTGTCGGAGAGCCAGGAGCGGATGCTCATGGTCCTCAAGCCCGGCCGCGAAGACGAGGCCCGGCGGATCTTCGAGAAATGGGAGCTCGACTTTGCGGTCATCGGCACGGTGACCGACACGGGGCACCTTGTCCTCAGGATGGGCGGCGAGGTCCAGGCCGACATTCCGGTCGACCCGCTGGTCTCCGAGGCGCCGGAATACGACCGGCCGTGGATCGCGACCTCCGCGGCCGACGAACTCGTCCCCTCGGAGATAGAGGAACGGGACCCGGCCGACGCCCTTGAAGCCCTTGTCGCGTCGCCCCAGATCGCCAGCCGCCGCTGGATCTGGGAGCAGTATGACCACCTCATCAACGGCCGGACGGTCCGGCGCCCGGGCGGCGATGCGGCCGTTGTCGCCGTGGACCGCGGCCACAGGGCGCTGGCAATCACGACCGACTGCACGCCGCGCTATTGCGTCCTCGACCCGGTCGAAGGCGGCAAGCAGGCGGTCGCCGAGGCCTGGCGGAACCTGACCGCCGTCGGGGCGACGCCGCTCGCCGTCACCAACAACCTCAATTTCGGTAATCCGGAACGGGTGACGATCATGGGCCAGATCGTCGGCTGCGTGCAGGGCATGGGCGAGGCCTGCCGGGCGCTCGACTTCCCCGTCGTCTCGGGCAACGTCTCGCTCTACAACGAAACCAACGGCCAGGCGATCCTGCCCACGCCGGTCATCGGCGGGGTCGGCCTGATCGAGGACTGGCGCAAGGCCGGACGGGTCGGGCCGACGACCCCGGGCCTCACGCTCGTGCTGATCGGCGAGACCCGTGGCGAGCTCGGCGGCTCGCTCTACCTGCGCGAAATCGTCGGCCGGGAGGACGGCACGCCGCCGCCGGTCGATCTCGCGGCGGAAAAGCGCAACGGGGACTTTGTGCGCGGCCTCGTCCTGGAGGGCACGGCCAGCGCCTGTCACGATCTGTCGGACGGCGGCCTCGCCGTCGCCGCGACAGAGATGGCCCTTGCCGGCGGCGTCGGGCTGCGCCTCGACGGACCGGCGGACGCCCTGCCCGGACACGCCTGGTTCTTCGGCGAGGACCAGGCCCGCTACCTGGTCGCGGTCGAGGAGCCCGCTTCGGTCCTGGCGGCCGCGGCCACGGCGGGCGTACCCGCGGTGCGGGTCGGCGAAACGACGGCCGATGGCGCGTTGACCTTGGCGGAGGCCCGTCCTATATCGCTCGCGTCGCTCAGGGCGGCCCACGAAGCCTGGCTGCCGGACTATATGGGCAGCGGCGCGGCCTGAGGCCGCGACAGCGAAAGGAGTAAACCTGGAACGGCGATGGAAGCCGCGGAAATCGAACGCCTGATCAAGGAGGCGATGCCGGACGCCGATGTGGCGATCCAGGACCTCGCCGGCGACGGCGACCATTATTCCGCACGCATCGTGTCCAGCGCCTTCAAGGGCAAGACCCGCGTCCAGCAGCATCAGATGGTCTATGCCGCCCTTCAGGGCCGCATGGGCGGCGAGCTGCATGCCCTCGCGCTGCAGACCAGCGCACCGACAGACTAGTTCAACCCACGGCGCCGGCGCCCGACGAGAGCCGGCCTGGAGAGCCCGATGACCACCACCGCCCAAGACGCCATCAAGACCGAGATCGAAACCAACGACGTCGTGCTGTTCATGAAGGGCACGCCCGTCTTTCCGCAATGCGGTTTCTCCGCCGGCGTCGTCCAGATCCTGTCGCACTTCGGCGTCAAGTTCAAAGGCATCGACGTCCTCCAGGACCCGGAGCTGCGCCAGGGCGTCAAGGAATTCACCCAGTGGCCGACCATTCCCCAGCTCTATGTGAAAGGGGAATTTGTCGGCGGGTTCGACATCGTCAAGGAGATGGCCGAGACCGGCGAGCTGGTCGAGTATCTCCAGTCCAAGGAAGTGGCCCTGAACGCCTGACGGCGCGGCGCCCCTGGCGCCCTCCCTTTCCCAACGCGCCCCGGACGCTGGCGTGCGACGCCTGGCTTGGGCATGATGCTCCGGTTCTCCCCAGAGAGAACCGGCAGCATGACGCGTCCATGAAGGTATCGCCTCCGCCTCCCGTTGCCCGCTGGCCCTTCCCCCGCTGGCCCTCCCCCCGCTGGCCGTCTCCCAGTCGGCTTCTGCGGCTTTGGCCGGGCCGAGGATGGCCTGCCCGGGCGCGTCGGCGGCTGGGGCTCGTGCTTCTTGCAGGCGCAGCCGCTGTCGTCTCGCCCAGCGCGACGATCCGGTCGGCCGGCGCTCAGACGCAGCTGACAAACGACCAGATCGTCCGGAATTTCGACGTCATCGCGTTGCGCAACGAGCATGTCCGACTGCGCGACCCGCGCATCACCAAATGGCTGCGACCGATCCGCTTCCATATCCAGATGGACGTCCCGGTCGCGCCGATCGTCCAGAAGGACGCACGCGATCACATGGCGCGGCTGTCGCATCTGACCGGCCTCCCGATCCGGGAGGTCGCGACCCGGCGGGCGGCCAATTTCCTGATCGTCTTCACCCGGATGTCGCTTTTCGAGCAGCGGATCCGGGAGCATCTTCGGCCGTTCAATGCTGCGCTTGCCCGCCGGTTGTACCGCGCTTCCTGCATCGGCATCTTTCGCCGGGCGACCGCGACCAACGAGATCCTCCGCGGCATCGCCATCATCCTGGGCGATTTCGCGCGCGAGCGCGGCATCCTCTATGGCTGCATCGTCGAGGAGACGACCCAGCTGATGGGCCTGCCGAACGATTCCGAGACTGTCTATCCGTCGATATTCAACGACCGCAGCAAACTCGACGACCTGAGCTGGCAGGATAAACTCCTGCTCAGAATGCTGTATCATCCTTCGATGAAGGCCGGTATGCGCCGTCGCGCGGCGCTTGCCGTCGCGCGGCGCATCCTGCCGGAATTGCGGGGCCCGCACGGACAGTGAGGAGGCGTGAAAATATTCCGGGGCCGCTCTCTTGATGGCGGTCGCGGACCGACCATATACGCGCAGCTTTTTTTGCTTCTCTTGGGGGGGGATCCGCCATGTTTCGCGTTGCTGCCATTGCCGGGCTCGTGGCCCTCGTTTCTGCTAGCGCCGCTGCCCGGGAGCCGGTTCGGCTCGGCTGGGTCGAAAAAGCCGTCCTGTCGCCCGGCGGGTTGGTCATGAAGGCCAAGATGGACACGGGGGCGCGCACGACTTCGATCCATACGGAGAGCTACGAACTGTTCACGCGGAACGGCGAACGGTGGGTCCGTTTCACGATCAAAGGCGCGAAGAAGTCCCAAGAGTACGAGAAGAAGGTGGTGCGCATGGTCCGCATCCGCCGGGCCGGAACCAAGGTGCAGGAGCGGCCGATCGTGGAACTCGGCATCTGCATCGGCGGTTACTACAAGCTCGCGAAGGTGAACCTGACCCAACGGCACCGCATGCTTTACAAGCTCCTGATCGGGCGTCTCTATATGGGCGACGTCATCCTGATCGACTCGTCACGGACGTTTGTCGGGAAGCCGGAATGTCCGGACGCACCGCGCTAGGCCGGAGCCATGAGCAAACGCCATCTATATGTTCTCGCGGGTCTCCTGACCCTGGTCGCGGTCGCGCTGGTTCTCTACAAGTCGATCTTCGTCGGCCTGCCCCTCCTGCCGGAGGAAAAGCGGCATAGCTGGGAAATCGAGACGCGCATCCGCTTCGAAGCGAAGGGCAATGAGACGAAGGCGTCCGCCTACATACCGCAGACAGAGAACGGCTTTGCCGTCTTGCAGCAATATGTCGTCGCGCCGGGCTATGGCCTGACACAGGAAAAGCGGGGGCCCAACACAGTGGCCGTCATGGCCAGGCGGAAGGCCGACGGGGGGCAGACGCTGTATGTCAATTTCGTCGTCAATCGCAGCGACACCGACGACAAGAACAGTACGGCGGGCGCACGCCCGGCCCCGCATGGACTGGGCGAGGCGGAACTCGAAGCCGCCCGGGCGCTGATCAACCAGGCGCAGGCGCAGTCCGCGGACCGGGAAACGATGGTGCCGCTCGTCATCGCGGCGTTGACATCGAAGACCCGTCAGGGGCCCGCCCTGACCCGTGTGGGGACAAATCCGACCAAGGCACGGGTCGCGCGTCGGATCGTTTCCGTGCTCTCCGCGGGCGGCATTCCGGCGCGGGTCGTCAATGGGCTGGAGCTGGGCGAGACCCGCCGCCGGGCGGAGCTGTCGCGCTGGATCGAGGTCGCGATCGGCGAGAAATGGGTGATCTTCAACCCGGCGACCCAGCGGCGCGGCCTGCCCGCCAACGGCATGATCTGGTGGCGTGGCAGCGACGCCCTGGTCAAGGTATCCGACGATACCCGCGCCACCGTCAACATAGCGGTCGAGCGTCTGCAGCTCTCAGCGCTCGCCAATGTCCTGGCGATGCGCCGGGCGGAGGGGCAGGACATCATGTCCTTCTCGCTCTACGCCCTGCCGCTGCAGACCCAGCAGGTCTACCGCCTGCTGCTGGTGGTGCCCATCGGCATCTTCCTGCTCGTCATCCTGCGAAACGTCATCGGCATCAAGACCTTCGGCACCTTCATG
>CAYGKX010000166.1:4640-5066 GCA_964350225.1 uncultured Rhodospirillaceae bacterium
CCAGATCGTCTGGGGATTGATCCTGTTCGGGTCTGTCGTCGGCGCCGGGCTGATCATCCGTGCCTATCTGGAGCAGCTTAAACTGCTTCTCGTGCCGAGGCTGGCCGCGGTGCTGATCTGCGTCGTGCTGATCATGGCCGTCCTGTCGGTCATCAGCCACAAGATCGGCCTGGACAAGGGCCTGTCCGTTGCCCTCTTCCCGATGGTCATCATGACCATGACGATCGAGCGCATGTCTATCGTCTGGGACGAACGCGGGCCGGGAGAGGCGTTCAAGCAGACCCTGGGCAGCCTGATCGTCGCGTTGATCTGCTATTTCGCGATGAATATCGGCGTCATCGAGCATCTCCTTTTCACCTTCCCCGAGCTGCTGCTGATCGTGCTGGCCGCGACCCTGATGCTGGGCCGCTACACCGGCTACCGCCT
>CAYGKX010000166.1:5076-8644 GCA_964350225.1 uncultured Rhodospirillaceae bacterium
CCGAACTGCCGCGCTTCCGCGTGCTGGCCGGGATCGGCAAGACATGATCAGCCTCGGGCTCGCGCGCGCGCTCCGCGAACGGGGCGTCTTGGGTCTGAACCGGCGCAATGCCGAATTTCAGCTGCCCTACAACAAGCGCCGGTTCTACCCGAGGGTCGACGACAAGCTGCTGACGAAGAAGCTGGCGCAGGAGGCGGGCATCGCCGTGCCGGACCTGTATGGCGTCATCCAGTTCGCGGCGGAGGTGGAGAATTTCGCTGGCATCGTGGCAGGCCACGACGACTTCGTCATCAAGCCGGCCCAAGGCAGCGGCGGCGACGGCATCATGGTCGTGGTCGGGCGGACCGGCACCTATTTCCGCCTCGCCAACGGCACGCTGGTCGAGCAGGCGGAGATCGAATACCACCTGCAGCAGATCGTCAGCGGCATCTTCAGCCTGGGCGGACAGCAGGACAAGGCGCTGATCGAATACCGGGTCCGCTTCGACCCGGTTTTCGAGCGCATCGCCTATCAGGGCGTGCCGGATGTCCGCATCATCGTGTTCCTGGGCGTCCCGGTGATGGCGATGGTCCGCCTGCCGACCCGGCAGTCGAGCGGCCGGGCCAACCTGCATCAGGGCGCCATCGGGGCGGGAATCGACATCGCAACCGGGCGCACCCTTACCGCCGTCTGGCGCAATTCCATCGTCGAGGCCCACCCGGACACGAGCGAACGCGTGACGGGCGTCCAGGTGCCCCACTGGGAAACGATGCTGGAACTTGCCGCCCGGTCGCCGGAGTTGACCGAACTCGGCTACCAGGGCATCGACATCGTGCTCGACCGGGACCGCGGCCCGCTGATCCTCGAACTCAACGCCCGGCCGGGCCTCAACATCCAGATTGCCAATCGCGAAGGCCTGGGCAAGCGGCTGGAGGCCGTTCGCGACGCCGCACCCGGACTGAAGTCGCTGCAGGAACGGATCGCTTTCGCAAAGCAGCAATTCGCGGTCGACCCGGCCTGAGGCCGTCAAGACGTCTGGACGCCCGAAGATCAATCCGCTTCACTGTCCCCGAACGGGGGGCATGACATGACTATTCGCGGGACAGTACGGCGTCAGCTGCTGGCGCTGTTCTCAATCTTGGTGCTGAGCGGCATCCTGGTACACGCTGCCGGACCTACGTCCGTCCACGCGCAGCAGAAATCTTCATCCGCCAAGACGCCGAAAGGGCCGGACGGCCTGCCCGCCGACATCGACAAGATGACGCCGGCGCAGATCGAGGCGCTGCTGGCCAAGATCACCGACGCACAGGCTCGGCAGGCCCTGCTCGTCAGGCTCCGGACGGCCGCCAAGGAACGGGCGGCAGCCGCGGCGAAGAACCAGTCCACCCTGCATCGGCTCGAGACCATGGCCTCGAGCCTGAGGGAAAAACTGGGCGAGATGATCGCCGGCCTCCGGGCGGCACCAGGCGTCGCGGAAAAGGCGCTCTACGCCATGGCGGAGCGCCGCCATTCGACCCTGGTGTCGATCCTTATCCTGATCGGACTTCTCGGCGCCTTCGTTGTCGGACGGCTCGCCGAATGGTTCTACCGGCGCTGGACGCGAAGCTTCGTGGCCCGGCTGGCGGCGCCTCTCCCCGCGGAAGGCGGCGGCTCCAAGGCCGGGCGGGCGATCCTCATCCTGATGGTCGAACTTCTTGGTATCGGGATACTCGCCGGGGTGACCTACGGCCTGTTCCTGGCTTTTTTCGAAATCAATGTCGTCGGCAGGATGATCGTCGGCGCCTACATCGCTGCCTACATCATCACCCGGCTGATCTCGGCCGTTTCCGCCCTCTTCCTGGCGCCGGATCGGCCGGCCTTGCGGCTCGATCTCATTTCCGCCGCAGCGGCGGGTTTCCTTCACCGGTGGATCGTCATCCTCGGCGGCATCCTGGCCTTCGGCTTCATGACGGGCATGCTGCTGCGCCGTTTCGGCCTGGCCGACGCGCCGTATGTCATGACCGGGGTCCTGGTCGGACTCATCACGGCCATCGCGATCGTCATCATGATCTGGCAGGCCCGGGCCCGCCTCATGGCGATAGTCGCAAGCTCGTCCGGCGGCGGATTGATCGGCGGCCTCCTGCTTCATGTCTGGCCGATCGCCGCGACCGTCTATGTCGCCGTCATCTGGTTTGTCTGGAGCTATACCGGGATCGTGCATGGACGCTGGGCCGACGGCGTCGCCGCCTTCGCCCTTCTCCTGCCCCTGATCATTCTCTGGCTCGACCGCTATTTCTCCCGCCGGTTCGACCGGATGGCCGCGCGCAAGAAGGCGGAGGCGGAGGCCGAAGTCCCCCGTGAGATTGTCCTGGGTCCGGAAGGAGAAGCGGTCGAAGAGACCGTCGGGCGCCCAAAGACCGCCGGCGTCGCCCTGGTCCGCGTCTATCGCCGCCTCACCCGAGCGTTCCTCGTCATCGCGGCCGTCTGGCTGCTCCTGGCTGTCTCCGGCGTCGACCTTTTTGGCCAGTTACGGAATTCCGTCGGCGCAACCATCGCCTCGATGATTGTCGATATCATATTGATATCACTTATCTTTTACGTCATCTGGGAGATCGTTCGGATTTCCATCGACAGCCGCCTGTCGGCCGAAGGCGTCGATGAGGCGGCGGCGACAGAGGGCGAGGGAGAAGGAGGCGGCGCGGCGCGGTCGCGTGCCGGGACCCTGTTGCCCCTGCTCAAGGGCTTCCTCGCCGTCACGCTGTTCGTTGTTGCGGGTATGGTGATTCTCTCGCGGCTCGGCGTGAACATCGCCCCCCTGATCGCCGGTGCCGGCGTCCTTGGCCTCGCCATCGGCTTCGGCGCCCAAACCCTGGTGCGGGACATCGTGTCAGGCGTCTTCTTTCTCGCCGACGATGCCTTCCGGCTCGGCGAGTATGTCGAATCCGGCCGGTTGCGCGGCACCGTGGAGAAGATATCGATCCGTTCGCTGCGTCTGCGCCACCACCGCGGCATGATCCACACGGTGCCCTATGGCGAGCTCAAGTCGATCACCAACTACAGCCGCGACTGGGTGATCATGAAACTGGAATTCCGGCTACCCTTCGGCACGGATATCGAGCAGGTGCGCAAGCTGATCAAGAAGATCGGCCAGCGGATGCAGGACGATCCGACCTACGGCCAATACATGCTCGCGCCCCTCAAGTCCCAGGGCGTCAGCCGCATGGACGAAAGCGGGCTGGTCTTCCGCGCCAAGTTTTCGGCGACCCCTGGCGAGCAGTTCGTGATCCGGCGCGAGGCCTGTCGGAGGATCCAGGAAACCCTGTATGAGAACGGCATCCAGTTCTCGTAATATCAGGTCTCTGTCGTCCTGCCGGAGGACGCGACCCTGAGCAAAGAAGAGCAGGAAGCGGTCAACAGGGCCGCAGCGGGCGGCGCCGGCGCCGCCGTATCCAGGTCCCGTACCGGCGGAGAAGCGGGCGGGGACGACCGAGGCTGACCGCCCGGAACTGCCGCAGCGGCGACGCTCCGGCAGATGGGCTCTGGAGATCGACCGGACGACATGGCTTCACACGGCTCCAAGAAGGTTATTTCCGCCGCCCTGATCGGCAAC
>CAYGKX010000167.1:0-8515 GCA_964350225.1 uncultured Rhodospirillaceae bacterium
GCGCGCTAGAACCGCTGTTCCGGGGCGAAATGCAGAAGGAGCTTCTCACGCTCCAGCGCGACCTCAAGAAGACAATCATCTTCATCAGCCACGACCTGCACGAATCTCTCATGCTGGGCGACAACGTCGCAATCATGCGCGATGGCAGCTTCGTTCAGGTCGGCTCGCCCGAGGATATCGTCGGGAACCCCGCGGACGAGTATGTCACGGCATTCACCAGGGATGTCGATCGCGGACGGGTCTTCAGCATCAGCCTCGTCATGCTGTCGAGAAGGGATCGAAAAAGCCGCTCGGCCTCATCACCGGGGCCGATGTCGCCCACGCTCTCGCAGCGGGATCGACAAACCTGCGCAGTCTCGTGCGGGATGATTTCCCGACGGCCCGCCCGTCGGAAAAGCTATTCGACGTCTACGACCGGTGTCAGGCCGGCCTGCCCCTCGCCGTGATCGACGATGCGGGCAACCTGCGGGGCGTCGTGCGACCGCGCGATGTCCTCGGGGAACTCTCCAACGGCGAATGACGCCAGGGCGACGAAGCCCGGTTGCCTCGCGGGGGCCCTGCCTCGCGCGACCAGAGAAACGGAAGACGACACGGACACATGGATAGGATTTCGGATTCGGTTCTACCGCTCGAAGACTGGATCGAATGGTTCGTCAAGGACTGGCTCGTTCCCAACTTCCGCGAGGTGTTCCAGATCATCCAATGGCCGGTGAACCAGGTGCTCGTGGGTTTCGACGCCCTCCTGCACTGGATCCCGCCCCTCGCCTTCCTCGTCATCGTGTCGCTCCTCGCCTGGCGGATCGCCGGGCGCGGTGTCGGGATCTTCACGGTCATCGCCATTCTATGCTTCGACATTTTCGACATCTGGTCGGAAACGATGACCACCCTCGCGATGGTTCTGACCGCTGTCGCCTTCTGCGCCCTGATGGGGATCCCACTGGGAATTCTCGCCTCGCGCAGCAATCGCTTCGCCACATTCCTGCGGCCGATCCTCGACATCATGCAGACGGTGCCGGCCTTCGTGTATCTCGTGCCCATCGTGATGCTGTTCGGCGTGGGCCTGGTTCCCGGGATCATCGCCACGATCATCTTCGCCATGCCGCCGATCATCCGGCTGACCAACCTGGGCATCCGGGAGGTGTCCGGGGAACTGATCGAGGCCGGTTACGCTTTCGGCTCGACGCCGCGCCAGGTCCTTTGGGAAATCCAGGTGCCGCTCGCCATGCGAACGATCATGGCCGGTCTCAACCAGACGCTGATGCTGTCCCTCTCGATGGTCGTGATCGCGGCGCTGATCGGGGCCGGCGGCCTCGGCATGACGGTGAACACGGCGATCAACACCCTTGATGTCGGGTCCGCCGCCATTGGCGGTCTGGGTATCGTCCTGATGGCCATTGTCCTCGATCGCATCACCCAGGCCTTTGCCGAAGGCCGAAACGCGAAACCGGCGCCATGGACCTTTACCGGTGCGTTCAAGTCGGCGCTCCAGCTTCCTGCCGACATCCGGCGCGCCCTGGCTGGCGACGGCGAGCGGCGCTGGCATGTCGCCAAGGTGGGGATCGGCGTCCTGATCCTGGCCCTGTTCGGCTACTGGACCCTGTCGGGCGGCGAGCCCGACCAGGCACAGATGACGCAGGCCTGGGCCGCCTCCGACAAGAATGCGAAACCGCGGTCGGCCCTCGACAGGAAGCGCCGGTGCACCCGTACCACTTTTTCCGAGAAGGGCTACCTCTGCACCTTCCTCGTCCGTCTCGAGGGCGACGGCGGCCGGCGGGTCAAACGGGCCCGCTTCGCCCGCGTGGATGGCCGCTGGCAGGTACTGGACCTGCGCTGACGCGCCGCGGAATACAGTCTTCGATGTGATCGGCGACAACTCGCTGGTTGCACCGACTAATTCGCCGGCACGGTTCAGGGGCCCCTGGCCCGCCGGACCGGCGGATAACACAGGGCCTCCGGAAGACCGGGGGCCAAAGCGAGAAGAGCAAGGGAATTAATCGATGGAACGACGAAACAGATTTGGGATGAGAAGCATTGCGCTCGGCCTCGCAGTAGGCGCAAGCCTCGCCTTCGCCGGACCGGCGCTGGCCCAGTCGATGCCCGGCAAGGGCGTGACGGTCAAACCGGCCCGGGCGACCTGGAACACGGGTTACTTCCAGGCGGCGATCTACATCCGGGCGCTCAAGGACCTCGGCTACACGGTCGAGAAGCCGAAGGAGCTCAAGAACGAGATCTTCTACCAGGCGGTCGCCCAGGGCGACGTCGACTTCTGGGTCAACGGCTGGTTTCCGCTTCACAACAACATGAAGAAGATCTTCGAGAAGGGCGCAAGCATCGTCGGCTATGTGGCCAAGGGCGGCGCGCTCCAGGGCTATCTCGTCGACAAGAAGACGGCCGACCGCCTGAAGATCAAGAGCCTCGAGGACTTCAAGCGCCCCGAGGTGAAGAAGGCGTTCGATGCGAACGGCGACGGCAAGGCCGACATGGTCGCCTGCCCTCCGGGCTGGGGCTGTGAGAAGGTCATCAAGTTCCAGCTCGACGCCTACGACCTTCGCGATCACATCAACCCGGTGAAAGCCGAGTATTCCGCGTCGATGGCCGCTGCGATCGGCCGCTACAAGTCCGGCAAGTCGATCCTGTTCTATACCTGGACGCCGAACTGGACCGTAGGCATCCTCAAGCCCGGCAAGGACGTCGTCTGGATCGACGTGCCCTTCCCGGCGCTGCCGGAAGGCCAGAAGCAGTATGAGAAGGACACGACGGTCAAGGACGTCGCCGGCTGTGTCAGCAACCCGTGCAAGATGGGCTGGCCCGCAAACGACGTACGCCCGGTCGTGAACAACGCCTTCATGAAAAAGAACCCGGCGGCGAAGAAGCTGTTCGAGGTCGTGCAGATCCCGCTGGGCGACATCTTCGCACAGAACGCCAAGATGCAGGCCGGCGAGGACAAGGCGGACGACATCGAACGTCATGCCGACGATTGGATCGCCAAGAACCGCAAGCTGTATGACAGCTGGCTCGCGGCGGCACGCGGCGCGGCGAAGTAATCACGCGACCGCCATTTGCTCAGGGGCCGCGCGGCGATGGTCGCGCGGCCCCTTTTTCTTTTCCGATCTACTCCTCGATCAGCCGGGTGACGATGTCATTCCGCCGATGCAGGGTCCGATGAACCGGGCATTTGTCGGCGATTTCCAGAAGCCGCGCCCGCTGGTCCGCGTCGAGTGTGCCTTCGATGCGTATCTCCCGCTCGAAACGGTCGACTTTGCCTTCACGGGTCTCACAATCCGCGCAATCCTGGGCATGGATCTTCGACTGCGCGACCCGGACAGCGACGCGACCGACCGGCCACTTCTTTCGATCGGCATACATCCGGATCGTCATCGACGTACAGGCACCCAGCCCGATGGACAGGAAATCGTAGGGGGTCGGCCCCTTCCCGTCGCCACCGACCGACGGCGGCTCGTCGGCGATGAGGTCGTGCCGGCCATCGGTTGCATGCTGGAGGAATTTTCCGCTTCCCTCCTCGAAAACGACCCAGGCGCCGTCGGGTGAGATCGGCGGCCCGCCGGCCGCGGCTGCGGCCTCTTCCGTCCCGATGTAACGGGTGGCCCAGGCACTCAAGACTTCCGCGACATAGGCGGCGTCCGACCGGCGGCTCAGCAGGTGATCGGCATCGTCGAGCGACAGAAAACTCTTCGGATGTTTCGCGGCGACGAAGATTTCCGTCGCGTTGTCGATCGAAACGGTGTCGTCGAAGGGCGCATGGCAGACGAGGATCGCCTTGCGCATGCGGCCAAGTTCTTCCTTCAGGCTCTGTCCACGAATGTCTTCGAGAAACTGCCGGGTGATCCTGAAGCTGCGGCCTGCCAGGGTGACCTCCGCCTCGCCGTCCCGCTCGATAGCCTCCGATGCCGAAGAGACAAGATGCTCGACATGCCCCGGATCGGACGGCGCGCCGATTGTCGCGACTGCCTTGACGTCGGGCAGGTGCGCGGCGGCGGCGAGAACCGCCGCACCGCCGAGCGAATGACCGATCAGGAAATCCGGCCCGCCATGGTTCCCGGATAACCATTCGGCAGCGGCAACCAGATCGCCCACGTTGGAGGAGAAATTCGTATTGGCGAAATCGCCTTCGCTGTTGCCGAGGCCTGTGAAATCGAACCGGAGGACGGCGATGCCCTTTTCTGCCAGCCCCTGGCTGATGCGCTTCGCCGCGAAGACGTCTTTTGAACATGTGAAGCAATGGGCGAATAACGCGTAGGCGCGCGGTTTTCCGGAGGGCCGTTCCAGGCGCGCCGCGAGAAGCGCACCGCTCGCCCCCGGGAATTCCGCCTTTTCACTGATCGTTTCCATCGGTCACTCTCCTTCGAAGGCTGATCTTCTCTGTTTCGCCGTGCGATATTCCAAGAGAAATTTCACATTGTATGATGCGTTCACGTTCTCGTGAGCGAGTCGGCATCGTCCTTAACCGTCCCTCACCGGTCTGTTATCCGGATTGGGGCGGGAAATGCGAGAATGGCTGGGCAATGACAATCTTGGCGGAAGAAACACTACAAACGAACTACAAGGCCCGAAAGCAGCTGAAGCGGAGAAACGAAATTCTCGATGCCGCAGCGGCCGTATTCGCGGAGAAGGGGTATCACGCGTCCACGACGAAGGACATCGCGGACCGGCTCGGGATGCGTCCCGGCAGCCTCTATTACTATTTCGACTCGAAGGAATCGGCACTCTGCGAAGTGTGTCGCCTGGGCAGTCAGGAACTCGTCGACACCATGATGGTACTGATGGACGGCGGGCTTGACGGCGGCGCGCTGGTCCACGCCGCGATCGACCTTCACATGGCCCCTGAACGCCAGACCTATGTCGGCTGCCTTGCCCAGAACCGGCATTTCCTGCCGGAGGAAGGCAAACGCGACACCAAGGTCGCGATGCAGCGCTATTTCGCCATGTGGGAAGAGGTGTTCCGCCGGGCCATTCGCGATGGCGCGGTGGACCACAAGATCGTGCCCTCCTTCGCGGCCCACATGGTCCTGGTCCTCCTGAACGGCTCATTACCCGGCCTCGTACGCCGTCCCGAAAAGGAAACCGAACGCTTCTCGGCCGAGGTCTACCGGACCCTCATGCAGGGAATGTCGCCGCGCTCCGCGTGACCGAGCCGCCGCCCGGACCCATGTCCCCGGACTGAGCGCCCCTAACCCGCAGGCCATACATGACCGAGCCGCCTTTTGGCGCCGGCGATGTCGAGATCGTCGAGCACGAGACCGTCTATCGCGGATACTTCCGCATCGATCGTTACCGGCTGCGGCACCGGTTGTTCGGAGGCGGCTGGAGCGACATCGTCACGCGCGAGGTTTTCGAGCGCGGACAGGCGGCGGCTGTCTTGCCCTACGACCCGGTCCGGGACGAGGTCGTCCTGATCGAACAGTTCCGTCCCGGCGCCCTCGCGGCCGGGGCGGAACCCTGGCTGACGGAGATCGTTGCCGGCATCATCGAAGAAGGTGAGAGCCCGGAGGAGGTCGTCCGCCGGGAGGCCCGGGAAGAGGCTGCCGTCAGCCTCGGCCGGCTTGAGCCGATCACCCACTGCTTTCTAACGCCAGGCGGTTCGAGCGAGACCTGCCAGATATTCTGTGGGGAATGTTCGACGGCGGAAGCCGGCGGGATCCATGGCCTCGATGGCGAACATGAGGACATCCGTGCGGTTGTGTTGCCCCTCGGCCGGGCCGAGGGACTCATTTCCAACGGGCGAATCCGCAACGCCATTGCCCATATCGCACTTCAATGGCTGCTGGTACACAGGGACGATATCCGCGCGCGCTGGCAGAGCTGACAGCGCGCGATCTAACCTCCCGGCCCTGCCCCGACACGCCGCCCTACCCGGCCTCTACACCGGCCCTTGATCCGGCCCCGACCGGTCTTTACCTTCCCCTCCTTCCATTTGAATAGAAAGACAGAGACGACATGGACGTTCGCGACGGATTCATCGGCACCGTCGGCAATACGCCGCTGATCAAGCTGCGCGGCCCCTCGGAGGCCACCGGTTGCACGATCCTCGGCAAGGCGGAGTTCCTCAATCCCGGTCAGTCGGTCAAGGATCGCGCCGCGCTGGCGATCATCCAGGATGCGGAGAAACAGGGGACGCTCCGCCCCGGCGGCGTCATCGTCGAGGGAACGGCCGGCAACACCGGCATCGGTCTCGCGCTGGTCGGCAACGCCCGCGGCTATCGAACCGTGATCGTCATTCCCGAGACACAGTCGCAGGAAAAGAAGGACATGCTGCGGCTGGCCGGCGCAGAGCTGGTCGAGGTACCGGCGGTCCCCTACAAGGACCCCAACAATTATGTCCATGTCTCCGAACGCATGGCCAAGGAACTCGCGGCGAAAGAGCCGAACGGCGCGATCTGGGCCAACCAGTTCGACAATGTCGCGAACCGCGACGGCCACTATCGGACCACCGGCCCGGAGATCTGGACGCAGACCGACGGCAGTGTCGACGGGTTCATCTGCGCGGTGGGAACGGGGGGCACCCTGGCGGGCACGGCTATGGCGCTGCGCGAGCGGAAGTCCGATATCAAGATCGCCCTCGCCGACCCGATGGGCGCCGCGCTCTACCATTATTATGTCCATGGCGAATTGAATGCCGAAGGCAGCTCGATCACCGAAGGCATCGGCCAGGGACGGATCACGAAGAACCTGGAGGGCCTGGAGATCGACATGCCCTACCAGATCCCGGACGCCGAAGCCCTGCCGATCGCCTTCGACCTGCTCGAACACGAGGGCCTCTGCCTCGGCGGATCGAGCGGCATCAACGTCGCTGGCGCGATGCGGATGGCGCGAGAGATGGGGCCGGGCCACACGATCGTGACGATCCTGTGCGACTATGGCACGCGCTATCACAGCAAGATGTACAATCCGGCATTCCTGCGCGAACAGGGGCTGCCGGTTCCGGGATGGATGGACAGCTGATGAGCGGCTACGTAAACCCCCAGGCGCTGGTCTCGACCGACTGGCTGGCCGAACACCTCGACGCGCCGGACGTCCGCGTCGTCGACGGTTCCTGGTATCTGCCCGCGATGGCGCGCGACCCCAAGGCGGAATTCGTCTCGGCTCACATCCCGGGCGCCGTCTTCTTCGACATCGACGAAATCTCCGACACCGACAACCCCCTGCCCCACATGCTGCCGGCGCCGGAGAAGTTCGCCTCTCGCATGCGCAGGATGGGGCTCGGCGACGGCAACCGCATCGTCATCTACGACGGGCACGGCATGATGTCCGCGCCGCGCGTCTGGTGGACTTTCCGCTATTTCGGCCACGAGGATGTCGCCGTTCTCGACGGCGGCCTGCCGAAATGGCAGCGGGAGGGGCGTCCGGTCGACAGCCTGCCGACGCCGCCGCGCGAACGGCATTTCACCGCCCGGGTGAACGCGGCGATCCTGCGCGATGCCGGCCAGGTCCTGAAGGCTGTCGAGCGCGGCCACGAACAGATCATCGACGCCCGCCCCGCCGGCCGTTACCACGGCACCGATCCGGAACCTCGGCCGGGCCTGCGCTCCGGCCACATTCCCGGCTCGGTCAGCCTGCCAACGCCGGACCTCATCGACCCCGAAACCGGCGCCCTCCTGCCGGCCGACCGGCTGGCCGCCGCCTTCGCCGACCGCGGGCTCGATCTGAACAAGCCGATCGTCGCGTCCTGCGGCTCGGGTGTCGCCGCCTCGACGACGGCCTTGGCCCTCTATCTCCTCGGTCACACGAACGCTGCCGTCTATGACGGATCGTGGACGGAATGGGGGGCCCGCGAAGATCTGCCTATCGAAACCTGAGACCAGCGACCGTGGCCGCGGAGCCCGCCCTCGACCGCTACCGGCCCGACGACCGGGACTCCGTCGTCGATCTGTGGCGGCGGTCCGGCCTTGTGGTGCCCTGGAACGACCCGGTCGCGGACATTGCCCTGGCGCGCACGACGGGCCATGGCGACATTCTGGTCCTGCGCGAGCAGGACACCGTCGTCGGTGCGGTCATGGTCGGACATGACGGCCACCGGGGCTGGATCTACTATCTCGCCGTCGACCCGGATCGCCGGGGCCGGGGTCTTGGCCGCCGCCTCGTCACAGCCTGCGAAGACTGGGTGAAGACGCGCGGGATGCATAAGATCCAGCTCATGGTCCGGGCCTCAAACGAGGCTGTACAGAACTTCTACACAGGAGCCGGATACGAGCGCAGCGACGTCGCCGTTCTGCAGCGATGGCTCGGGCCAAAGGCCAACGAACGCTGAGACATGACGAAACTCCGCACCATCGTCACCTATCTCGAAATGTCCGCGCCGCCCGCGCGGAGCTCGGGTTTCTCGCCAAGCGTGCGCACGGCACTGATGCGGGCGGGCGACGTTCCGCTCCATTTCTACCGGTATCTGCAAACCGCCGTCGGGGAGCGCTGGTTCTGGTGGATGCGGCGGGCGATGGACGACCCCACCCTCGCCGGGATTGTCCATGACCCACTGGTCGATATTTACATCCTGTATGCG